>NZ_JANSHW010000648.1:0-861 GCF_047461815.1 Synechococcus sp. R6-10 | reverse complement strand
CGGTGGTGATGCTGAGGGCCACGGAGGACTGGGCTTTCCGGCGTTACCTGGACATGGGCCCGCTTTGGGCCGCGGAAGAGAAACCCACAAAAATCGCGACTTGACCATGCATGTGGGATCCCCTCAGCGGATGAGGAACGGCAAGTAAACAGGGATCTGATCATTTACAAACTGCTGGTAGGTCTGCACCTGCCGGTTGATGACGGCCCAGCACAGTACCCCATGTGGGAAAGATAGGCGATGGGGATGTTGCGCTCTAGGCAACTCTGGATCAGTTGGGTTGTGACTTGGGCATGGCCAAAGATCAAAATCTGATCCATCAAAATCTGATCCAAGTGGGGCAATTGAGCCTGTTGAAGAACAGCTCCAGCCCGTTTGACAACCAGGCGTTCCTGGTCGAGGCTGAGGTAGCAATCCTGTTGGGACACATAGAGTGTTCTACCCATGAGGCCACTCCCAGAAGCCTAAAATTGAAGCTGAGGTGGGAACAAAACGGGGTCTTCTTCAAGTTAAAAGTCAGGCCCAAAAATGCTGTAAGGGAAGATGCGAATGGCGAAAAAGCAGAGCAGGGTTTCTGGTGTGGGATCCGTTCGTGACGGTGCGCTCCTGATGAAAGATCTGCAAACCCTGAGACACTACGGCATCCTTGGGGATCTGGTGTATCGGTGGGGCTACTATCTCGGCTCTAGCACCATGACCGAAGTGGAGTCCAACGCCGCCCTCAGCGAGGGGATCCCAAAGCCCAAGAGGTCTTTCAGGCCCAAAAGCCGCGGTTCGGTTGACGCAGACGAGCATGACTCTAGTCAATAATAAGCTCAACTATACTGAAAATAATGTATAATATGTTCAGTACGGATTACT
>NZ_JANSHW010000647.1:0-543 GCF_047461815.1 Synechococcus sp. R6-10 | reverse complement strand
CGAACTCTTGCCCACCTTCACCCCCCACTCCCCTAGCCACGCCTCAGCCTCTCGGTAGGACATCCGCAGGGTCGTTCCATGTATTCGCCGCAGGCACTCCGGCAAGTAGCCGCTCTCATCCAGGCTCTCGTCACGATACCCCTGGCCCTGATGACCACATCCGCAGCGATACCGATATCGCTGCACCTCCACCTCTCCCCACAAGCTTCCTATCTTCACCCGATGGCTTCGGCTACCCTTTAGCTCCTTTCCGCATCCTCCGCACGTTTTTTTTTGACCCCTTTGCCCTCTTCTCCGCTTCCTGTACCCCGGTCTCCCTTTTCCACCATCTCCTGCATCATCAGCCGCTGGATCTGTTTACCAAACTCGATCACCAGCAACTCCTGCTCAGCTATACTCTTCCCCTCTCCCAGCCGCTCGTACTCATCCACCAACTGATGCATCCGTTCCCGCATTTCGCTCATTCCCACAGTTTAGGCTGTTTGCCTATTTTCAGGACACACCCAACCGATTAACCGATTACAACAGGTTGACAAAGGTGCT
>NZ_JANSHW010000646.1:0-652 GCF_047461815.1 Synechococcus sp. R6-10 | reverse complement strand
TCCGACGCTGGAGACAATTCGCGAGCAACTGTTGCATCGCCGCGACACCCTGCGCCGACGGTTTCGCGTGGCTCGGCTGGCGGTGTTCGGCTCGCACGCTCGCGGCACGGCGCGTAAGCGTAGTGATGTCGACATTCTGGTCGAGTTCGAGCCTGGTGGGGTCACCTTCGACAACTATATGGAACTCAAGTTCTACTTGCAGCGCGTCCTACGGCGACGAGTAGACTTGGTGATGATAGACGCCCTGCGTCCCGAGTTGCGGGCATCCATCCTGCGGGAGGCAGTTGATGTCTGACTCTGAGAAGGACTACCGCCTTTATCTTCAAGACATGCTCAAGCACGCCCAGCGGATTATTCGCTACACTCAGGGCGTGACCTACGAGCAGTTTGTGCAGGACGATATACGGATTGACGCCGTAATCCGCAACTTGGAGGTGATTAGCGAAGCCGCCAAGCGTATCCCGAACGCTGTCCGACGCAAGTATCCACAAGTGGCATGGCGCAAGATTGCAGGGCTGCGCGATATTCTCATCCACGACTACGCAAATGTCAACTTGCAGATTGTGTGGGACATCGTGTCCAACAAGGTTCCAGAGCTTGCAGAGCAGGTAGACGCTATCCTCGCCGACACCTAACACAGGCGACGCCTGAT
>NZ_JANSHW010000645.1:0-503 GCF_047461815.1 Synechococcus sp. R6-10 | reverse complement strand
GTTCAAGCAGTCGGGCGCGGAGAGCTTCGCGCAGGCGGTGGCGCACCACAACGCCGAAATCGCCAAGAGCATTCTGGGCGAGACGCTCACCACCGACGAGGGGCAGCGCGTGGGCAGCCTCGCACTGGGGCAGGTTCACCTCAAGGTGCTGCAGACGCAACTGCGCGCGCTCCGCGCCGAGTTAGCCGAGCGCGTGATGCACGACCAACTCATCCGCCCGTTGGTGCGCCTCAACTTCGGCGACGCGCCTGTCCCCCGCTTCGTGTGGGAAGAAGACTAACGGCGCGTCAGCCCTCCTGGGGCGGACTGTCGTCGTCTTGTTTGTAGAGCGCCATAATCTTCGGGCGCGTGAGAATATACGAGCTAATCACAGGGTACAGCAAGCCCAAGGTGAAACGCGGGACTGGGCGCGCAGTGCGGTCTTCGATTTGATAGCGCTCACGGAACGACTGGTACACCGTCGGGTTCAAAACAAGCCGATCGGCGACCGCCCAGAGTATCGC
>NZ_JANSHW010000644.1:0-1115 GCF_047461815.1 Synechococcus sp. R6-10 | reverse complement strand
AAACAAACAGAATGCTATCGCTGCATAGTTGAACAGTGATGTTCAGCAGTGTTCAGCGTAAATGTATCAGATACTGAATACCGAGTTTGAAGAGGACATCTGTGTTGATTCTGGACAATGTCCTGATTCAAAGGCCTACAGCCTGCTTTCGGGAACGGACGCTATCTTACTGGCTAGCGTCTCATTGTTGTTTGAATTGACCATCAACTGCCTCCCAAACCCTCTGCGCCGCTCAACCCTCATCCCCTGCCCCTCTCCCAGAGGGAGAAGGGAGTAGCAAGGATAAGGGCAACCTAAACCAAATCCGCTGCCACCCGGTGGGCGCAGGCAAAGCCGGAGAAGGCAACGGCATTGAGCCCTTGGCCGGGGAAGGTGCTATCCCCCACGCAGTACAAGTTGGGGATGGCGGTGCGATTGAAGGGCATGCCCAGCAAGCCCCAGGGATCCCGGCTGGGGATAGGCCCATAGGTGCCGTTGCTGCGGCTCAAAAAGCGGCGGTGGGTGCGGGGGGTGCCTATCTCCTTCAGTTCAATGTGGGATCCCAGTTGGGGCCAAAGGGCCTCCAGGCGGCGGATGAGGCGGTCGGCGGCTTGCTGTTTTTGGATCTGGTACTGGCTTGGGTTCAACCCTTGCCAGGTGGACATCCAACTGGGGGTAAAGGCATGAACAATGTGGCGGCCCGGGGGAGCCAGGTCGGGATCCAACAGGGTGGGGACGGAGACGAAAAGGGTGCCCTGCTCAGCCTCCATCTGATCCCAATCTTCCAGGAGAATGTGGTGACAATGGCATTCGCCGGCCAGGGCCTCGGCCCGCACCCCCAGGTGCAAGCTTAAAAAGCTAGGGGATTGCTGGTAGCGTTTTTGCCACTGCCGCTCCGCCCTGGGCAGGGATCCCGGCCATAGGCGCTCAAAGGTGTCCCAGCGGGTGGCATTGGAGATGATTGTGCGGGCAAAGAGCTTTTCCCCGCTGGCCAGTTCTACGCCCACCGCCCGACCTCTTTCTTCCAGGATCCGCCGCACGGGTGCTTTGTAGCGGATCTGCCCGCCATGAACCTCTAGCCCCTGGGCCAACTTTTGGGCGATCTGCCCCACCCCCCCTTTGGGATAGTTGATACC
>NZ_JANSHW010000643.1:0-4048 GCF_047461815.1 Synechococcus sp. R6-10 | reverse complement strand
GCCCAGATCCCCTCCACCGTTGGCCACTCAAACCCTGCCCCCACCACTTTGCAGGAAATTTTCAGGGCAGCCATTAGGGGAGGCAAACTTTGGGCATAGTGCAGCAGTTTTTGGCCAAGGCTTTGATCCGGTCGCTCCCCTTGCTTGATCTGTTCCCAAGAGCGGTGCAACTCCGGAAGATCTGCCATCACAGCATCCCCAAACACATGGGGGTGACGGCGGATGAGCTTATCGGCAATTCCCGCAGCCACAGCTTCCAGATCAAAGTGGTTCTGCTCGGCAAAGATCTGAGACTGCAACACCACCTGCAACAACAAATCCCCCAGCTCTTCGGCAATTGCTGCCGGATCCCCGACTCGAATGGCAGCTACCGTCTCATACGCTTCTTCGAGAATGTAGGGGGTAAGAGACTCTGGAGTTTGGGCCCGATCCCAGGGACATCCATCGGGGGCACGCAACCGAGCAACAACAGCCGCCAAACGACTCATGTGTGAGCTAGAGGCGGAACGCTCCAGATAAAGGTGGGCAAAATGCCCCGTTGCTTGGGGATCCCAGCTTTGCAGCGTCAGTGGGCCGGCCACCACCTCCAAGTCTTCTGTTAGCAACGTAACAGACTGGACAGGAGAACAGATCTGTTGCAAAACACTGCGCAGCTCCGCCGGATCCTTTCCCCCACAGCTTTTCAGCAGCAGGGATCCCTGCTCAGCAGCGAACCACCGAGCCAGAGCCTGTTGCCAGTTGGGCTGAAGACTATCCAGCGTTTGCAGCATGATCAAAAGGGTAGGTGCGGCCCAAATCCAAAAGGCGGCTGAGCTGCTCCAGATCGATGAAACTCAACTCCAAAAGAATCATCAGCAACGGCCCTTGCTGGCGATGTTGCAGCTTCTTGGCCAGGCTCAGTTGAGAACGGTCGATGATGCCCGTTTGCAAGAGATATTCCTCAAGGGCTGGGGGGGGAATGGGATCTAGCATGGTCGTTTCGCAGCGCTGAAGTAAGGACGAGTATGAAAACTGAGAAGATAGCAAACCAATGTAACTATTCTTAACACTTCTACAGAATTTCGGCAAAGATCTGGCTGGTGCGTAGGCCGAAGGCGAGCTTGCTAAGCCCTGCGCCCACAGCTCCAGGACAAGAGAACCCCTAAATTGCCTCGGCAAATGAGGTTTCCGTATCCAAGGACACAAAAAATGGGTACCAAGAGTTCATGGTATGGTAGCAAATTGGCGATCAGTTGGCAGCACCCCGAAAGGCCGACTGCTTTTTCTTTGTGGGAAAAACCAACTCACCTTGCAAGATGTTACCTTTTTATCTCGTTGAGTCCTCGTGCTTGATAAAAATCTTACAACAATTCTTCGGGGATCCAATCTGTTCGGCTCCTCTGGGATCTGCCCTAATGCTGTCATCCTGCTCGGGTTCGGTTTTGGGCATACATCGTCCTACGTTCAGCTAAGCTAGAGACACTTGCCACATGGACTCCCGTTATGTCTGAAGCCCAGGGTTTACTGCCGGTGGGGGCAACGGTTCAAGTGGTGGAGATGCCTCCTTACCTAAAAACGGCTGACCCAATGCCGATGTTGCGCCCGGCCCATTTGATCCGCTTGCACGAGCAAGGGGTGATCCTGCAGCGACGGCTGTTGGGCACCTACAGCGTGCAGTTTGCCAATGGCATCTTTCTCATAGACGGAAAATATCTTGCCCCGGTGGGATCCCTGTCCTGACACGCCCATCTCTCCTCCGAGCCAGCTGGATGGGTTTGCCGACCTTTAGAACCTTTGGGAGCTGGCAGCTTTCTGCAGAAGCGAGCCTTCAACTGGCCGGCGGACTTTCGCGATAGCCTGAACCGCGGCTAGCCGCTTCTGACGCTTCAGCGAGCTCAGTTGCTTATTCCCGTCAGCGGTGTCGAAGTAGCTGACAGACCTGCCCAGCTTTTGGTAGCTGGTTTTGCGATCTGCCACCGCCGCGCTGTAGAGGGCTCAGCACATCCGCCCCCAGTGGTGCAAGAGTTTTTCTTGCTGGCGACTGGGATAAAGCTGGGCCGCGGCAGCGTTGCGTAGCCACAAAGTGAGGCAGGGGGTTACCCTGCCATAGGGTGCCAGTCCGCTGCGCTGAGACTGGAGACTGCCGCGCATCAGGTTAACTCATGTTAATTTGGGGGCGTCTTCCTCTTCCATCCTGCGATCTCTATGAGCATTCAACTTCCTCGCTGGCTAGAACTGGCCTTGCCTTTCTTTCATCCTGTGCTGATGATTTTGGCGTTTGCGCTGGCCCTGTATGCCCTTTACCTGGGTCTGCAAGCGCGACGGGTGCGCACTGCCTCAGCAGAAGAACGCAAGGAGCTGATCAAAGGGAAGTTTGGTCAGCGGCATTTCCTCGCCGGATCCCTGTTCTTGGTGTTGATGGTGTTCGGGGCGCTGGGCGGCATGGGGGTTACCTACCTGAACAATGGCAAGCTGTTTGTTGGGCCTCACCTGCTGGCTGGGTTGGGCATTGTGGCCTTGGTGGCCAGCTCTGCGGCTCTAGCACCGCTGATGAAAGACGGGCAAAAGGTCTGGGCGCGTAATGTGCATGTCCTATTAAACGTGGTGATCCTGGCGATCTTGGGTTGGCAGGCGGTGACCGGCTTTCAGATTGTGCAGCGCATCGTCAACCAAATGCTGACCACACCCCAGGTGGCTTAATCTCCCCGAAAGACCCATGCAACCCTGAACAGGGCTGAGCTTTGGGAGGACTTTGTCCCGCTGGTGCGAGCCGAGAAGTCCGTCGACCCAAAGACTTCGGCCTCCCCTTTTCGGAACCCAGAGCTTCATCATGTCAGAATGGCAGAGCAGGCGCTGCATCCTTCGGCTGTAGAGGGGCGCAGTCTTGTTGCCGATACCCAGTTAACGCAACGGTTCTCCCTATGTCGGTTAGCCCTCTTCCCAGTTGGGTCAAGCGTTCCATCGGCAAAGCCAGCGAGACTTCAGCGGTGCAGCAGGTGATCAAGCAGCGGGGCCTGCACACCATTTGTGAGGAGGGGCGCTGTCCAAATCGAGCCGAGTGCTACAGCCAAAAAACCGCTACATTTCTGCTGATGGGAGGGATCTGTACCCGCGCCTGCTCTTTTTGCCAGGTGGCCAGTGGACGGCCCGCACCGTTGGATCCCGCAGAACCGGAGAAAGTGGCCGAGGCGGTTGAGCTGCTGGGGCTCCGCTATGTGGTACTCACCTCGGTGGCCCGCGACGATCTGCCCGACCAGGGATCCGGTCGCTTTGTGGAGGTCATGGAGGCAATTCGGCGGCGCTGCCCCGGCACCCAGATCGAGGTGCTCACCCCCGACTTTCGCGGGGATCGCGAGTGCATTGCCCGTGTAGTGGCTGCCCAGCCTGTTTGCTACAACCACAACATCGAAACGGTGCGACGCCTCTCCCAGGCAGTACGGCGCAGCTCCGGCTACGACTTGTCCTTGCGGGTTTTGCGAACGGTCAAGGAGCTGAATCCTGGATTACCCACCAAGTCTGGACTGATGTTGGGGCATGGGGAAACCCGCACAGAAGTGCTGGAAACCTTCCGGGATCTGCTGGCGGTGGGATGCGACCGTCTGACTCTGGGGCAATACCTACAACCTTCCTTGGCCCATCGCCCTGTGGAACGCTACTGGACTCCGGAAGAGTTTGCCGAGCTGGGCCAGATAGCCCGCCAGATGGGGTTTCGCCAGGTGCGCTCAGGGCCATTGGTGCGCAGCTCCTACCACGCTGCCGAAATGGTTGAGAACTAGGCCAGGGAGCTTGGCAGAGAGGCTGTGCAGTCTGTCATAGCCAACCTTTCCCGTCCGATCAAGGCACGAAGGCCCGCTTCCAGGCCGAACGCTCGGGCTGCAAACCGGCTGAGCACCTGTGGCGCCAGGGATCCCAGGCGGTACAAGCTGATCCCCGCTACCAGACCCGGCAAGAGGCCGTTGCCCCAGTCTCCCCACAGCCAGGAACTTACTCCTTCTGCTAGCAGCAGCAAAGCCCCATTGAGCAGCAGCGGTCGCCACAGCCCCTTCCACAAGACCCTCCGGGGCAGGTG
>NZ_JANSHW010000642.1:0-1457 GCF_047461815.1 Synechococcus sp. R6-10 | reverse complement strand
CCCTTCTGGGCCTTGCTCTACGGGGTGGGGGTGCTGCTCTCGTGGGCCTTGCTTGCCTTGGAGAACCAGACGGGACGGGGGATCCCTGCGCCAGGGGAACCTGCTCATGTCAGCGGGCCGGAGGCTTTAGCCGGTCGCGTCAGCGTTGCCGAGCAACAAGGACGGCTGCTCTGGCGGGCCTGTGTGGGCCTAACGCTGGTGGGCGGAGGAGCGCTGCTGGCGCTGCGGCTGGGGGGATCCTACGGGGCGGCCCTCTTGGGGCTGGGATGTCTGGCTTTTCCCAGCCGTTGGGGGGCCATGGCCGCTTTGTTTTTGTCGGCCCGCCCTCTGCTGCAAAACCTGTTGCACCAGTTCAACCTGCAGGTTGCCGGGATCGACCTCACCCAACCCTATGTGTCGGCGGCGCTGTACCTGGGAATGGCGGCCATGGCGCTGGCGGCGCTCCTGCACTGGCTGTATGGGCCAGACAAACCCCTGCAGACGGGGATCGCCCTGACGCTGGCTAGCCTGGCTTTGCCGGTGGGGGTGGGCTACTTCATTCACGCCCAGCCGCAAGCGGCCTTCCTGTTAGGAGCCTTGACCACCGCCTTGATCCTGGCGGCGCTGCAGCCCATCCTCCTGCAGCAGGAGGGAAGAGGGGCGGAATCTCCAGGGATCCATTCGCGGCAGCGGGACGGAGTCCTTGGTTTGGGCCTGGCTGTGCTTGCCATTCTGGGATCCAACCTCAGCCGCGATTGGACGGTAACCGGCTTCCATGCCACCCGCCTGGAACGGGCGCTGGTGCTGGCCGGGGTGGTCGGGATCCTGGCGTTGATTCTCCTGCTCTGGCAAGGCTGGAGCCTGTGGCAATCCAGGAGAATGCGCGCCCCTGCCCGCTGTTCGCGTTAGCGGTGCGGAGCACTCTGGTTGTGCGGAGATGAAACCCGTTCCCTTGGGCACCCTTGGCACCTGGCAAGGGATCCTCGGCCCAGAACAAACCGCTGAGGCTCTGGGCAACCCCGGTGTGAAGGTGATCGGATCCCCGGCTTTGTTGACGTTGATCGAGCGGTGCGGCCACACCACCTTGCAGCCCTTCTACGAGCCGGAGGAAGCGGCGGTCGGGATCCGCTTTGCCTTGGAGCATCGGTCGGCAGCGGTGGCGGGGGATCCCTTGCAGGTTCGGGTCGAAGTCGTGGCCGTGGAGGGAAGACGCATTCAGTTTCAGGTGGAGATCACCCAGCAGGAGCGGCTGGTGATGCAGGGATCCTACACCTGCCTGGTGGTCGATTTGCCCCGTTTTCTGGCCCGCTATGGATTGACCGCGGAGGATCCCAGTCGGTGCTCAAGCTGTTCGCGTTAGCGGGACGGAGTCCTTTGGGATTGCTGCTGGCCGTCTTTGTGGGAACTCTCTTGTTCTGGCCTCAACAGCTCATTCTGCGCTACCGCAAACCCTGGCAGGGCCCCCTTGCCTGGATCTG
>NZ_JANSHW010000641.1:0-5561 GCF_047461815.1 Synechococcus sp. R6-10 | reverse complement strand
CCCCAGCCCTACCTGCAGGACAACTCGTTTTTAATCATCGGCGAGCGCCTCAACGCCAGCGGCTCCAAAAAGATGCGGGAGCTGCTCAACGCCGAAGACTGGGACGGCCTGGTGGCCCTAGCGCGGGAGCAGGTGCGGGAGGGATCCCACATCCTGGACGTGAATGTGGACTACGTGGGCCGGGATGGCGTGCGGGATATGCGGGAGCTGGTCTCGCGGCTGGTTACCCAAATCCCAATTCCCCTGATGCTGGATTCTACCGATTGGCAAAAGATGGAAGCGGGCCTCAAGGTGGCGGGGGGCAAGTGCCTGCTCAACTCCACCAACTACGAAGACGGGGAAGAGCGCTTCTTCAAGGTGCTGGAGCTAGCTAAAACCTACGGCGCCGGGGTGGTCATCGGCACCATCGACGAAGAGGGCATGGCCCGCACTGCCGACAAGAAGTTCCAGATTGCCGAGCGCGCCTATCGTCAGGCGGTTGAGTACGGGATCCCGCCCTACGAGATTTTCTTTGACCCCCTGGCTTTGCCCATTTCCACCGGCATCGAGGAAGACCGGGCCAACGGGGCAGCCACCCTGGAGGCCATCCGCCGTATCCGCCAGGCTTTCCCGGAGACCCACATTCTCTTGGGCATTTCCAACATCTCCTTTGGGCTCTCGCCGGCAGCCCGCGTGGTGTTGAACTCGGTGTTTTTGCACGAGTGCCGCGAGGCCGGCCTGGATGCCGCTATCGTCAGTGCCGCCAAGATCCTGCCCCTGAACAAGATCCCCGCAGAGCAGCAGCAGGTGTGTCGGGATCTGATCTGGGATCGGCGGCAGTTTAACGCCGTTCGCGTTAGCGGGACGGAGTCCTCGGGCATTTGCACCTACGATCCTCTGGCGCGGCTGACGGAGCTGTTTGCGGGAGTTTCCAGCCAAGAGCTGCGGGCAGCCAGATCCCTGGCCACGCTGCCTCTGGAGGAGCGGCTGCGGCGGCACATCATCGACGGCGAGCGGATTGGCCTGGAAGAAACCTTGGCGGAGGCACTGCAGAAATATCCTCCCCTGGAGATCATCAACACCTTTTTGCTGGACGGCATGAAGGAGGTGGGGGAGCTGTTCGGTGCCGGCAAGATGCAACTGCCCTTTGTGCTGCAGTCGGCAGAAACCATGAAAGCGGCGGTGAAATACCTGGAGCCCTTCATGGAAAAGGTGGGAGGGGAAGTGTGCAAAGGCACTCTTTTGATTGCCACCGTCAAGGGGGATGTCCACGATATTGGCAAAAACTTGGTGGACATCATCCTCACCAACAACGGCTACAGGGTAATTAACTTGGGCATCAAGCAGCCGGTGGAGAACATCATCGAAGCCTATGAAAAGAGCAAGGCCGACTGCATTGCCATGAGCGGCCTGTTGGTGAAATCCACGGCCTTTATGAAAGAGAATTTGGAGGTGTTTAACGAGCGGGGCATCACGGTTCCCGTCATTTTGGGAGGGGCGGCCCTCACCCGCCGCTTTGTGGAAGAAGACTGCTGCAAGACCTACAAAGGCCAGGTGATCTATGGCCGCGACGCCTTCGTCGATCTCCACTTTATGGATCGGCTGATGCAGGCCAAAGCTGCCGGACGCTGGGACGACCGGCTGGGTTTTCTGGATGACTTGGAGCAGGGATCCCCCTCTGCCAATGGCCAGAAAGAGGCTTCTTGGGTTCCAGAGGAAACGGATCCCAGCCTGCCCCCTGCGGAGACCACCGTGGGAGCTGCTCCCGCCCTCACCCTCTCCGAGTCCCAAGACACCCGCCGCTCTGAAGCCGTTGCCCTGGAGACCGAGCGACCCATCCCGCCTTTCTGGGGATCCCAGGTTCTCACCTCAGATCAGATCCCTTGGCCGGAAGTCTTCTTCTACATCGACAAGCAAGCCCTGGTGGCCGGACAATGGCAGATTCGCAAGCCCCGCGACCAGTCGGCAGAGGAGTTTGCCGAGTTTATCGCCACCCAGGTGGATCCGGTGATCGAGCGCTGGAAAGAGCGGATCCTGGCAGAAGATCTGCTGCACCCCCAGATTGTCTACGGCTATTTCCCGGCCCAGGCAGAGGGGAACACTTTGATCCTCTTCGACCCGGCCAGCTTCCCCGAGCTGTTTTCCCTGGAGCTAGGCTCCACCACCTATTTCCAACTGCCCACGGTGGAGCGCCCGCAACTCTCTCCAGGGGTGCGGGAATTGGCCCGCTTCACCTTCCCCCGCCAAAAGAGCGGCCACCGCTACTGTATCGCCGACTTCTTTGCCGATCGCTCCACTGGCCTAGTAGATGTCTTCCCCATGCAGGCGGTCACGGTAGGGGCAGAAGCCACCGCCTATGCCCAGCGCCTGTTTGCCGAGGGCCAGTACACCGACTACCTGTATTTCCACGGCCTGACCGTGACCCTGGCGGAAGCCCTGGCGGAATGGTGCCATGCCCGCATCCGGCGGGAGCTGGGGTTCGGCCACGAAGATAGCCCCGACATCCGCAAGATCCTGCACCAGGGCTATCGGGGATCCCGCTACAGCTTCGGCTATCCCGCCTGCCCCAACATCGCCGACCAACGGGTTCTGCTGCAGGTGCTCCAGGCCGAGCGCATTGGCCTCACCATGGACGAAAGCGATCAATTGGATCCGGAACAGTCCACCACCGCCATCGTTGCTTACCATCCGGCAGCCCGCTACTTCAACACTTAGTTAGGCCCTCATCTCCAACCTCTCTCAGGGGGAGAGGGGGAACTGTCGAGAACGGCTAGCGGGATCCCAGGCGGGAGCGGCTGTTCGCGTCAGCGGTGCGGAGCACTCCGCAGGGGGAAGCCCACGACCAAGATCAAGGTAACCAGAATGATCAAGGTGGAGAGGGCATTGATTTCCGGGGTAACTCCTCGTCGCGCCGTGCTGTAGATCAAAATTGGCAAGGTCAGGCTCTCCGGCCCACTGGTAAAAAAGGAGATGACAAAATCATCTATCGAAAGGGTAAAAGCCAGCAAAGCGGCAGCTTGGATCCCTGGCATGGCCAAGGGCAAGGTGACATAGCGTAGCTTTTGCCAGGTGTTTGCATAGAGGTCATAGGCTGCTTCTTCCAGGGCGGGATCCAAAAGTTGGAGACGGCTGCGCACCACAATAGCCACAAAAGCAATCTGAAACGTAATGTGGGCCAAGATCATCGTCCCCAAGCCCAGCTCAAAGAGGCCCGTGTAAAAGCGCACAAACTGGTAGAACAGCAGCAGCGCGATGGCCATCACAATATCGGGGACGATCACCGGCAACAGCATCAGCCCCTGCAGGATCTTTTTACCGGGGAAGCGATAGCGATACAGCCCATAGCCCAGCAGGGATCCCAGCAGCGTGCTGACCAGGGTGCTGACCAACGCCAGGACGAGGGTATTTTGCGTGGCCTGCCAGACCAGGGCATTCTGAAACAGGGAAAGGTACCAATCGAAGGTAAAACCTGTCCACGCCAGGCCAAAGCGGGCTCGGTTAAAGGAGTAGACGGCGATCAGCAGAATTGGCAGGTAGAGAAAGCCATAGATGGCATAGCTGACTCCCCGCAGCCAGGTGGGTATCCTTGCCAACATTCGGCCAACATTCGTGTGTGGTATCTCAGTTGTCTCTATCCCACTGTAGAGCAGACCGCCAAAATTGCAGCAACTCCCTAGGCTTTATACACCCGCCTACAACCCTGTCCATCACGCTAAAGTCCGTTATCAATGGGATATCAATGTGAGGTTATCTGTGGCTGGATTTGTTGAATTGATGATGGGATCCCTGAAGCTGTAAAGACGGCAATCAAAGAACGTGAGCCAAACGAAATGTTTTGCTGTTCGCGTTAGGGGGACGGAGTCCTTGCCTTATTCGGGCAACCCGATACCTGTGACTGGGAAATTGGCAGCACAGGCATTCCCCAACGCCGGCAGTGGGCACTTCCGCGAGGATTGCTAAACTTAGGCTCGGAGTGGTGTGAAAAAGCTGCAACCCATGCCCAAAAGCAGTTCTGGTCGTCTTCGAGAAAAACAAAATCCAGAGGAACCGCACGCGAAAACCAAGGGTATGTCTCGGCCTGTCGGTCGCGTCAGCGGGACGGAGTCCAAACCGTTGCGGTGGGGCAATACAGCCTACTGGGAGGCGGTTGGGTTGATGTTGCTAGGGATCCTGCTGATCGTTTATCGCTGGCGGGGCACCCTGCTGATGTTGATCAATCCCGGCTATGTGAATGTGGCGTTGTTGGCTGGGCTATGTCTGTTGGGCTTGGGGATTGGCCGTTGGCGAGGAGCCAAAGTCCCTTCTTCTGAAGTCCATTCCTCGCTACTGGGGCCGCGGCTGGGCGCAGGACTGTTGATCCTGACAGCACTGCTGGGGTTTTGGGTCGAGCCACGCCCGCTCTCCAGCCAAACTGCCCTCAACCGAGGGGTATCTCCCTATCTGGGAGCATCTCGTAGCCAGCCGCAGGCTTTTCGCCCCAAGCTCGACCCGCGTCAGCGTACTCTGCTGGACTGGGTGCGCACCTTGGATGTTTACCCGGATCCCTACACCTATGAGAACCAGCCGGTGCGGGTGCAGGGGTTCGTCATTCCCGACAAGCAACCCGACCATTTTGTTGTTGCCCGGTTTTTGGTTAGCTGCTGTGCTGCCGATGCTTACCCTGTGGGCTTGCCGGTGCGCTGGCCAGAGGCAGAGCAGTTAACTGCCGACAGTTGGCTGCGTCTGGAGGGGCGCATGGCCGTGGAGCAGCGGGATGGATTATCTCAGTTGGTGATCGTTGCCGAGCGGCTGGAGCCGATACCGATGCCGGCCAATCCCTACGCCGACGAGTGAGAGTAGGCGCTCAGATATCGGTTTCGCTCAGCTTGGCGCTCAGGTAATCGAAGGGCTCGGCCACAAAGCTATAGTCTTCGCCGGAGCCAAGCAGCTCCAGGGTGCGGGTTTTCATGTTTTGGATCCCAATCACCGTCGGGGCGATGGGCACGCCGAGGGAGTTGTAGGTCTCCCGTAAGCCGGCCAAGACTCGCTCATCCAAAATGCTGTTGTCGGCAGCCACCAGCGCGTAGGAAGCGTAGCGCAAGAAGTAGTCCATATCCCGCAAACAGGTGGCATAGCGGCGGGTGGTGTAGGCGTTGCCTCCCGGACGAATGAGATCTGGCACCTGGGCGAACATGGCCGCAGCAGCCGTTTTGACGATATCCACTGAGTTGAGATTGATCACGTTCACGGCCTTGATGCGCCGCAGCCCCGAGTCATAAAAAGCCTTGAGCGCATCCATTGCCTCCCGATCCAAGTAGCGGCCCGTCAGGTCGTAGGTTTTGATCAGTGTGGTTACGGCATCCCGCATATCCCCAGCTCCATTCTTGTGACTTTATTTTGTAAAGTAGCTTGAGATGAAAAAATGAGAAGAGATTTTGCCGGACAACATCCAAAGGTCAACCTTGGAAAATCGAGCCAGAGCCCGGCAACGGCGACGCTTCAGGCTCCCCTTCGCCCTCAGAAGTTTAGCATGCAGGGGTTTCTTTCCCACTTCCCTCTGAGACAATGGCCAATGTTGTTACGAAAATGTAACCTTTCTGCAA
>NZ_JANSHW010000640.1:0-6138 GCF_047461815.1 Synechococcus sp. R6-10 | reverse complement strand
AGAGGGGGATACGGTGCTCAGCAAAATCAAGATATCGCGATATTCCACCTGATCCGGCCCGCGACGGGGGGATCCCACTTGCACCACCGCCTGTTGGAGAGGCTTTTTGGGGTGGGGGGGAGACTCGAACACCAAGGTGCGGATCCCGTTGGCTTGCTCGATGTCCGAGAGGATGTCCCAGCCCCGGCCCCACAGGGTGCGGCGATAGTAGGCGGCAATCGCCTCCAGAGGCTGAGAGGTCTGCAAGATCAGGGAAGCAAGGCCCCCCTCTCGATCCCGAATCTGTCCCGAAGAGATGATGGAAGCGTTGGGCAACTGCAAGTGAGGGGGAAACTGAGGGGGAAGAGCGCGGGTATCCCCCAGGGAAGCCTCAAAGTGCGTGCCATCTTTGCCGATGTGACGCCGCACGGGATCCTGATCCACTTCTTGAGCAACCGGATCAGGCATCTTGCGGCAGGCCACGAGGGATCCCGCCAACAACCCCAGGGTTAGCCGAGTAAGAATAGGCAAAGAACTTGGCCCCACTGACGTGAACCGCTCAAGACGGGGATTTTTTCTCATCCGTTGGCCAGGGATCCCTGACTGGTTATAGCGGATCCCGCCTTTGGATACAACCAATCTCCCTTTCTGGGCCAAGTTCCAGAGCAGCCATCATTCGTCGAGCCAGGGCTGACAACTGCACACCAGGTGGCGATCCCCGTAGGCGTTGTCGATGCGGCTGACGCTGGGCCAGAACTTGTGGGCCTTGACCCAAGGGAGCGGGTAGGCGGCCAGCGAGCGAGGATAGGGGCGATCCCAGTGGTCGGCAGCCACCACCTCAGCGGTGTGGGGGGCCAACTTGAGGGGATTGCGCACCGGATCCATCTCGCCTCGCTCAATGGCGGCAATCTCCTGGCGGATGGCAATCATCGCCTCGCAGAAGCGATCCAGCTCCTCCAGAGATTCGCTCTCGGTGGGCTCTACCATCATCGTCCCCGGCACCGGCCAGGAGATGGTGGGGGCGTGGAAGCCATAGTCCATCAGGCGCTTGGCCACATCTTCCACCTCGATGCCAGCGCTTTTTTTCAGGGGGCGCAAATCCAAAATACACTCGTGGGCCACCCACCCCCCCGGCCCCTTGTAGAGCACTGGGTAGTAGGGATCCAACCGCTTGGCGATGTAGTTGGCGTTGAGGATGGCCACTTGGCTGGCCAGGGTGAGGCCGGCGGATCCCATAAGGCGAATGTAGGCCCAGGAGATGGGCAAAATGCTGGCACTGCCCCATGGGGCAGCGCTGACGGGGCCGTTACAGCCGGGCAAAACAGGATGGCCAGGCAAATAGGGCACAAGGTGGCGGGCCACGGCAATGGGCCCTACCCCCGGCCCACCTCCCCCATGGGGAATGCAGAAGGTCTTGTGCAGGTTGAGGTGGCAGACATCGGCCCCCAGCTCGGCAGGACGGCAGAGGCCCACCTGAGCGTTGAGGTTGGCCCCATCCATGTACACCTGTCCCCCCGCCTCGTGGATTATCTGGCAAATCTCGCGGATCCCTTCCTCAAACACACCGTGGGTAGAAGGGTAGGTGATCATCAAGGCGGCCAGCCGCTCCCGGTGCTGCTCCACCTTGGCCCGCAGATCCTCAATGTCGATATTGCCGGCTTCATCACAAGCTACGCTCACCACCTGCATCCCCGCCATCACGGCGCTGGCCGGGTTGGTTCCGTGGGCCGAGGTGGGGATCAAGCACACCTGCCGCCGGCTTTCCCCTCTGGCTTGGTGGTAGCGGCGGATAGCCAACAGGCCGGCATATTCCCCCTGAGATCCGGCATTGGGCTGCAGAGAAACTCCGGCAAAGCCGGTGATCTCCGCCAGCATCTTTTCCAACTGGGCAAAGAGGGCTTGGTAGCCGCGGGCCTGCTCCAGGGGCACAAAAGGATGGAGCTGGGCAAACTCCGGCCAGGTGACCGGCATCATCTCCACCGTGGCGTTCAGCTTCATGGTGCAAGAGCCCAAGGGGATCATGGAATGGGTGAGAGCCAGATCCCGGCTTTGCAGGCGGTGGATATAGCGCAGCAGCTCAGTTTCCGAGTGGTAACGGTTAAAGACCGGATGGGTGAGGTAGGGGGTGGTGCGCAGGAGCTGGGGCGGCAGGCTCTGGCCCAAGTCCAGCTCTGGGCTGTCGGGATCCCAAGCTGGCGGTAAGGACTCCGTTCCGCTGCGGGGAAGGGTTCCGGCGAAGATCTCCCACAGATCCCGCAGATCCTGAGCCGTGGTAGCCTCATCCAAGCTGATCCCCAGCGTCTGGTCATCGATCTGGCGTAGGTTGATCTGTCGCTGGGCAGCGCCGGCCTGGATCGCCTGCACCTGCTCTGGAGAAGCTACCTTGACCCAGAAGGTATCGAAGAAATGCTCGGGCCCCACCTCATAACCCAACTGGCAGATCCCAGTGGCCAAGTGATGGGCCTGGCGGTGGATGCGCTCGGCTATGTGTCGCAAGCCGCGGGGGCCGTGGTAGACGGCATACATAGAAGCCATCACCGCTAAAAGCACCTGGGCAGTGCAGATGTTGCTGGTGGCCTTGTCCCGCCGGATGTGCTGCTCGCGGGTCTGCAACGCCAAGCGCAGGGCCGGCTTGCCTTGAGCATCCTGAGAAATCCCCACCAGCCGTCCTGGCAGCAGCCGCTTGTGGGCCTCGCGGGTGGCGAAGTAAGCCGCATGGGGGCCGCCATAGCCCAAAGGCACGCCGAAGCGCTGGGTGGATCCCACCACGATGTCCGCTCCCCACTCTCCTGGGGGTTGCAATAGGGTTAAGCTGAGCAGGTCGGCAGCCACCGTCACCACCATCCCCTTCTGGTGAGCCTGCTCCACCAACTGCCGGTAGTCCCGGATTTCCCCAAAGGTGTTGGGATATTGCAACAGCAGCCCAAAGCCCTTCTCCGGGCAAAACTCCGCCAGATCCGTCACGCGCACCTGGATCCCCAAGGGCTCTGCCCGCGTCTGCACCACTGCAATCGTCTGGGGATGACAGCCCCGATCCACCCAGAAAACTGGGGATCCCCTGCCTGCCAAGGTGTAGGCAAGAGCCATGGCTTCGGCGGCTGCGGTGGCTTCGTCCAGCAGGGAAGCATTGGCGATCTCCATCCCCGTCAGGTCGATCACCATCGTTTGGAAATTGAGCAGGGCCTCCAGTCGTCCCTGGGCGATCTCGGCTTGGTAGGGGGTGTAGGGAGTGTACCAGGCAGGGTTTTCCAGGATGCTGCGCTGAATCACCGGCGGCGTCAGGGTGTTGGAATAGCCCATGCCCAAAAAGGATCGCCACACCTGGTTCTGGGCAGCCATTGCCTTCAGTTCCGCCAACACCTGCTGCTCAGGGCAAGGGGATCCCAATTGCAAAGGCTGGCTGCTGCGAATGGCCGGCGGCACCGCCTTCTCCACCAGCTCCTGCAGCGAACTCAGCTCCAACACTTGCAACATCTGCCCAATTTGCCGGGCATCCGGCCCAATGTGCCGTCTGAGAAAGAGTTCGGTCTGCCCCAGCAACTCCAGCTCCGGAGAAGGCGTGGGTTGTGGGATCCCTGGAGATGGATCCCGGCTGGGGGGCTCAAGTCGAGTCGAGTGGAGAAGGGCCAAGTCGGACATGGTGCGATAGCCGAGAAAGGGAGAGCAAGAAAGACTGTCTCCTGATCATAGTTGTTAAAAATTGTTTCTGTCGGGATCCAAATCCTGTCTTGGCCCTCGATTCGGGGTGGAGGGGATGAGACACTAGATGGTCGGAGAATGTTAGCAACCTATACAGATGAGCCTTTTGGATTCTGCTTGGAGAAGTGATGCTATGCGCTGGCTGCTGTCCATCTTGGTTCGTGTGGTGTTAGTGCTCTGTCTGTGCTTTGCTCCTTTGGGGATCCCTGTTGTGGCCAGGGCTGCAGAGCTTCCCGCGGTGAAGCACTTAGACACTCCGATTGACGTGAACAACACCATCTTGCGCAACTACCGCCAACTGCCGGGCTTCTATCCCACCCTAGCTCGCATCCTGGTGAAAAATGCCCCCTACAAGAGCCTGGAAGATATGTTGCAGATCTCCGGTTTGACGGAGCAGCAAAAGGCCTTGATCAAAGCCAACGCCGAGAACTTCGTGTTTGGCGAGTATCAGGAAGGGGCTAACCAACTGGAAAACCGCATCAACCAAGGGTACTACGGCTGATCTCGGCAGAGGGGCCATCGGGAGAATCGGCTTTTGTAGGAAAGGGATCCTGTGGCCTACGATAACGTCTGCAAGTACTTGGTGGAATGGTTCCCCGAGTCCTTTGCCCGGTGGCTGCTGGGATCCCCGGTTCCCTTGATCCAGCTCCAGCCAACGGAGCTCTCCAGCGAGCCCATTCGCGCGGACTCCCTCATCCTGCTGCGGGCCCAAAACCTGATTTTGCATCTGGAGTTTCAAACCGATCCGGATCCCGACATTCCCTTGCGCATGGCCGACTACTGCCTGCGCCTGTTCCGTCGCTATCCCGACCAGGAGGTGCGGCAGATTGTCATCTACCTAAGAAAAACCCAGTCAGAACGGGTGTACCAGACTTCTTTTCAACGGGGATCCCTGTCCCATCGCTTTGAGGTCTTGCGCCTGTGGGAACAAGATCCAGAGGTGCTATCTCAATATCCAGGACTCCTGCCTTTAGCCGTGTTGGCAGATCCGGAAAACCCGGAGCCGCGACTCCGCCAGGTGGCCAGAGCCATAGCTGAGATGGAGGATCCCAAGCTGCGGCAGGAGTTGAAAGCGGCCACTGCCGTCTTAGCAGGATTAACATGGACGCCAGAGGAAATCAGCAGGGTTCTGGGAGGTTTGGCTGTGCGGGAATCGACCATCTATCAGATGTGGCGAGCAGAAGCCCTCAAAGAAGGGCGAGAGGAGGGCCTGAAACAAGGCCTAGAGCAAGGTCTGCAACAAGGTCTGCAACAAGAGGCTGCTCGACTGACTCTGAGTCAACTGCAGCGCAAGCTGGGGCCCCTGCCGGAAGACCTCTCTGAGACCATCCGCCGCCTGCCCACCGAGCAATTGGAGGGGTTGGCAGAGGCTCTGCTGGACTTTCAGACGCTGGCCGACCTGACCCAGTGGCTAGAGGAGCTGGCATCTGCCTAGGTTTTGCTGTCACGGCCTTTTCCCAATTTTTGTCGGCATCTCTCTCCTGGGAGGAGCTCTGCCATGGTGGCGGTCTGGATTCCCAGAGAAAACAGTAGATTGAACTGAGTTCTCGATAAACCGGGCTGAATGCAACCCAACCTTGACCTCAGCAGGATCCCAGCGCGACTTTCCTGAGCGAGCCGGTTCTATGCAAGGGCCTCGGGTTTTGATCTGCGGCTACCATGGCTACGGCAATGCTGGCGACGAAGCCCTGTTGCTGGCTCTCTTACGAGAGCTAGAGCAGTTGCCCAGCCCCGTACAGCCGGTGGTGCTCTCCCGTCGCCCTGCCGAAACGGCTGCCACCTATGGGGTGCTGGCCTATCCGCGCTTCAACAGTTTGGCTTTACGGCGCTGTCTCCAGGAGGCCCAGGCTTTCATCTGGGGTGGGGGCGGTCTGTTGCAGGATCGCACCAGTTGGCGCAGCCCTCTCTACTACCTGGGGGTGATGGGCCTAGCCCAGCGCTGGGGACTGAAGACCCTTGCCTGGGCCCAGGGGATCGGGCCGCTGCAGCGGGGGTGGATTCGCGCACTAGCCCGTCGCTCGTTGGCAGGTTGCACGGCCATCAGTGTGCGGGATGGGGTTGCCTCCCAATGGCTGCAAGAGTGGGGGATCCCTCACCAGGTGGCTCCGGATCCCGTCTGGAGTTTGCCGTCCAAAACCTTGCCGGAATGGGAAATGTGGCCTCAGCCCCGTATTGCTGTGGTCTTGCGTCCCCATCCGCAACTGACCGGAGCCTGTCTAGAAGCTTTGAGCCAGGGTTTACAGCGTCTCCAGGCTTCCACGGGGGCATACCTTCTCTTCGTGCCCTTTCAGCTGGCTCCTCCCGGATCCCCTGACCTTGGGCCAGACTACCACTTGGCTCAGCAGCTTCAGCAGCGCCTACCCCACCGTAGCCAAGTGCTGGAAATTCGGGATCCCTGTCTATTGAAAGGAGTCTTTCGGGGTGTCAGGCTGGCGATCACCATGCGCTACCACGGATTGG
>NZ_JANSHW010000639.1:0-627 GCF_047461815.1 Synechococcus sp. R6-10 | reverse complement strand
GTCTTGGCGGCGGCGGCGGAGGGGCCTCCTGGGGAGGGGCGGCCTGAGATTGAGGTGGACTGCCTTGAGACGGAGGGGCTTCTACCCGCTCACCCCCATCGCGGGAATCAACTTCTGAAACCAGATCTGCTTCCTCTGGGGGCTGCAGATCTTCTGGATCCAGAAGGATAAACTCAATGGCTTCTTGTTCTGGCTCGCGAGTGAGCCAAAGCCGCCCCAAGTGGAGCAATCCCAGCAGCACCAGCACGTGCAGCAGCAGCGACAGCGCCACCATCCAAAAAAAGTTGCGAGATTCATCCTCGCGGCGGCGCTGCTCAATCCAGATGCTGGTCATAGCCAAGATTGCCCTTTCCTTTCTTCAACGCTCTCAACACACCGAGTTGTCTGTTGCAGACTGGGCCACGGGGGTAACACCCCAGCTAGTGTTATAGCATCCGAGCAGTTGGCACTCCTGCGCAAAGGCGTATAGTCTATCTCGGGCTCGGGAAGGGATCCCACCTTGCAGCAGCTCTAAGATCGCCTACCTTGAAAAGAGCGGGGATCCCATTAGCCGGGGAAAAGCCCCACAGCTCGGGGTGCTGGCTCTGATGTTGGCTGGTGGGGCACTTTTGGTGGCTTTTTAGGAGC
>NZ_JANSHW010000638.1:0-1270 GCF_047461815.1 Synechococcus sp. R6-10 | reverse complement strand
GCGGTCGGAAGCAGGAACCCGCCGAGACGACTGCGCAAGGAGCCATCCATGCGTAGCGTGGTAGGAATCTCCGGCCTTCAGGCAGGGGAGGATGTCAAACGAACGACACTTGCTTTCTGAGCCACTAACCTTGTAGAAAGACAAGGGCGAAAGGGCGGCTTTGATGCGGCGGCGCATTCTACAGCTTTGCATCCTCGGCTGGACGATGCTCCTCGTCCTGGCAGTGGGGGGCAGGGGATCCCTGCTGGTTCCCCACTTTTTTGGCATTGAAGCCCTGCAAGCCCAGGCTCAAACTCAAGCCGGAGAACTGCCGCAGCCGATGCGGCTCAAACTCCCCCCCGGCCTGGATCGCTACGCCTACGACAAGGCGGTGGGAGACTACTTTGAGGAAATCGAGCCGCTTTTGCCAGGTGGAGCCTATGCCCAGTGGGCCTTCTATCCCGTCCCTATCTACATCCAAGGGGATCACCCCCAGTGGAAGGCCTCCGTGGAGCAAGCGGTGAAGGAGTGGTCGGCCTACATCCCGCTCAAGGTGGTGGCCAAAGAGGAGGAGGCTTTCTACGGGATGAGCATTTACCGCGTTCCTCCTATTGGCGGCGGGGTGGCTGGGGCGGCCCGCCCGGAGTTTTTCTTCGCCTCCGATGGCTCTTTGCAGCAGCGGGTGCGCATCGTCATTGCAGAAGGACAGGGGTTGGCCGAAATAACGGCGGTGGCCCGACACGAGATCGGGCATGGGCTGGGGCTGTGGGGCCATAGCCCGAACCTGCGGGATCTGATGTATGGCGGACACCATGCGGCGGCTACCGGCAATCGGCGGGTGTTGCGGGTGCCCAACATTACCAAGCGGGATCTCAACACCCTCAAGCGCGTCTACGAGCAGCCCACCCTCAGCGGGCAGGTCTTTCCAGAGAGCTATCGCCGCCTGTTTGGCCAGCTTCTGCAGGAAAAGCCGCTGCCCGAGAGAGCTCTTGGATTGCCGCTAGCTAGAGCTGCAGGAGTTGCGACACCCCCTTGAGCGCCATAGCTAGGAGAAAAAAGAGCAACTGGGTGGCAACAATGCTGGGGCCGGAGGGCAGGTTGAAGGTTGCCGAGGCGATCATCCCCAGCACCGCGCTCAGTCCCCCAATACCTATGGCCAGCAGCACATAGGTTGTAAAGCGGGATCCCAAAAGCCTTGCCGTCGAGGCTGGGATGACCACAAAAGCGCTCACCAGCAACACCCCCACAGAGCGAATTGAGAGCGCCACCACCACAGCCAGCAACACCACAA
>NZ_JANSHW010000637.1:0-2424 GCF_047461815.1 Synechococcus sp. R6-10 | reverse complement strand
GGAGCGTCTTCTCGACGCCATCGGAGTTGCCCCGTGCCCCAGAGAAGTAGTCGCTGCACACAAAGCGCAAGTTCTCGGCGTCATAGCGCGTGAACACAAGCAGCGGTTTCCAGCTGGTAGCGATTTTCGCTGCGGAGACATTCGCTTTCGCGCCGTCCATATGATAGGTACATATCCAGCGGTAGCGCAAGTGCGGGGTCATGAGATTCCCCACTTCGAGCAAGTGGAGGTGGGGCGTCATCACGACCAGCACGCCGTGCGGTCTGAGTAGTTCGGCTGCCAGTTTCGCGAGTTCGCCGTAAAGCGGAATATACTCACTGAGATACGGCGGGTCGGTGATCATCGCGTCTACTTGCCCGCGCAAGTCGCCCAGCACTTCTCGGAAGTCGCCGTGCCGAATCTGAATCGTCGACGGAAGGTCGCCGTCGGCGTCGGCTTGCGCATCTTGAATCTCGCGCCGCTTGATGTGGCGCACGGCGTCTTTGACCGTCTTCGCCTCGCCCGATGCCAACACATCGGCGACAGATTGCTGTTCACGCGGTTCCAGTCGTGCGAGATTGAGGAGTTCCGATTCGTTGTCGGCAATCGGCGTGTGGCGAATCTGGTCTTTGACTTCGGGCAGGAGACCGCTGTCGATTTGAACGAGTCGGCGCGCGGTACGCGCGGACACACCCAGTTTCTGAGCGGTATCTTGGACGAATGTTGGGACTTTGGGTGTGGAGACCTCCAGTGCGGTCAAGTTGACCGCACTGGGATTTTGGAAGGGCTTCAATCCGCGCAGCCGTTGCACTTCTGGCTTGGCGTGTGGATAGAGTTGTTCGTAGATTCGCTTGCGCCGACCGATGTGTTCGGATTGCTCCAGCACGGTGAGTTCGCTCCGAATCAGGTTCTCGTCGATTTCGGCAAGCTCGGCGCGTAGGTCGTCGCCGTCCACCACAACAGCGGGGATCTCTGTCCAGCCCAGCCGCTTGCACGCTTCGAGCCTGTGGTAGCCATAGACGAGCGTTCCGTCGGGGCGCACGCCTATTGGCTGCAGAAGTCCTACTTGCGCTATGCTTTCGGCAAGCTCAGCCACTTTCTCGGCGTTCAGCGGGCGTAGACGGTTTTCGACTTTTATGCGTATGATTGGTATATTTTCCATAATCGTCTCCTTATTTGAGGGGCGGGCGTGTAATAGCACGCCACGCCCCGTGTGCGTGTTAGGCGTTCGCCCCCGCGTGGTCAGCCATCAGGTCTTCAATCGCGTTGTATTCCGCGCCGTCGTCTTTGCGCTTGCGCACAACGGTTGCAACGGCGGTCTTCCCGACCAGTGTCTCGAAGTCCAATTGCTCACTGGGCTGAATGGGGCGACCCAGCAGCGCGCCTGCCCAGCGCATGCACTTGGAAGCGAGGCTCGCGGAGAAGCTGGAGTACGCCACAAGGTTGCGCCCCTTGTCCAGCACGGAGAAAGTCCATTTCAGCTGGTCGCCGTACTGACCTGTGCTGAGTTCAATCGCCGTGAGTTCCACGCGATATTCGCCTGTGGGGATAGGCTCGTTCCCATGTGCGGTGATAGTGATTGCCATACCGTTAGACCTCTTCTAATGAGAGTTGCGACGGGGTAGCACCCGCGTCGCCGTTGCGAAGTGTGGTGTTGTGTGTTGGCGCGTGCGGAGTACCGCTCGCATCCAAAGCGTGTAGCATGCGCGTTGCCCGCGCAACGGCAGGCAAGCCTCTGAGGTCTTTCGCTGCCTGTCTCCAGCCCTCCATATCGCCGCGAATGGTGTAGCCGTCCACTTCCAGCGACGGGAAGCCTCGCGCCTCAGCGTATGCCAGCATCATGCGCACGGCGTCGAGTTCCTCTGGCTCCAAGGGGAACGGGTCTTCAGGATTGGAACCCGATTGCAGCCAATCGGCTACCAAGTCCCACACCAACGGCGTGCGGTTCTGGAACACTGCAGGCAGGTCGGGAAGTGGCTCGGCGGAATCGCCATTTATGCATTTATGCACGCTATTAAGGGGCTGCATAAATGCATAAACTCCCCCGCCCCCCGTTTGGGGCTTCAGTCGGTATCGCTTCGGGTGGTTGGTGTCGGGCACTTCCTCGACGATCCCTTCAGCGATTAGCTGCTTGATGAGGCGCGACACAGAAGATTGGTTCAGCTGTAATTCTTCCGCAATCTGTTTCTGTGTCGCCTCGCCGTTCTCGCTCAGGAACCGCACGACCTCCCCGCGCCGTCCGAATAGCTCGGCGTTCGCCTGTACCGCCTGACCGCCATACTGCAAGCGCACTTCCAGCATAACGCCGTCCTCTTCAAGGAACGCCAGCGTCAGAGGGATTTCGGGCGCAAGCCGTCCAAAGTTGCTCTTCTGGTGGCGCAGAATCACGCCATTATGCCCGCGCTCGCTGCCCTGCAGGTCTACCTGCACGGCACTGCGGGCGTA
>NZ_JANSHW010000636.1:0-639 GCF_047461815.1 Synechococcus sp. R6-10 | reverse complement strand
AGTTCCCTGAATCCCCGCGTCGTTCGGGACTTCATTCGTCATCCTTGAAGAGAGGTTGTGTTTCCCCAGCGCGATATTCCCTTATCGCTTCCTCTGCCATGCGCGCAAGCAAGTCTTGAGAGCGTGCGAATGCCTCATCCCAGAGTTGCTCCTCTTCGTCGTCAGACAGATACTCCAGATAGGTTGCTTCGTCGACGAACTTTGTAAGCCGCTGCCCGTTGAACTCGGCTCTTAACGCGTAGCACACCTGCCGCTTGCCCGACTTTGTGATGCGCTCGTATCGGTGTGCCCGCACCTGTTCGCGGGGCACTTCCACGATGCGCCGTTCCTTGACGCTGTAGAACTGCATATGCCAATTTTACCCTGCGGCTAATCGAAACGCAGCCTGAAATAAAGCGCGCCGAAGCACTTCAGAGCGAGTGCCCTCGAGCGTGTCAAGGTTGCAGGCACTGGTAGACAGGTATAATCCATAGGTACAATCGAGGCATCTTTTGAGGAGGCACAAGCCATGTTCCCACGCAAGAATCGAGTAGCGCGATTGGTCGAGCAACTCAGAGCCTCTGACGAGGCGGCGCAGCAAGCGGCGATTGAGTCGCTGGAGTCGCTGAGCGACTCTCGCATCACAACGCAGGAGGCGCG
>NZ_JANSHW010000635.1:0-3992 GCF_047461815.1 Synechococcus sp. R6-10 | reverse complement strand
CCACCGGCATCAGCCTCCTAGAGATGGGGTCGTCCCTCTGTTGGCTTGTCGGCAGAGGGGTGTGCCCGCCTTTTGACCTCTGCCAAAGGGCAAATGGCTGGGGAAATCTGGGTTGGAGGTGCAGGCTGCGATCAGAGGGATCCGGATCCCTGCTATCCCCCCCTGGGGGTTCCCATCCTGGTCAGAACATAGCCTCACCGCTGCTGTGCTGCGCAAAGGCGGCAGCAACAGCCAACCCAAGCCTGAGCCATTCGGCAAGCTCGGATCCGGGATCCCGCATTCATTAAAGACTGCGACTGCGAAAACCGACGTGCCTCCTTGGGGGCAGGAAAAACCTGAGATGATTGTGACATTCTCCTTGGGCAAATGCAGCCGGCAGTGTGGGGATCCCAATTTCGGCCAGGATACGTGTTGGGACAGAATAGGCCTGCGGCCACTTGTGCAAAGGGTAAAAGAACTATCCGAGGGAGGTGACTGCATTGTTTGCCCAAGTCACTGCTGCCGCTCTGCTGGGACTCCGGGCCGTGCAGGTTACGGTGGAGGTGGATGTGGGCGGTGGCTTGCCCCAGATCACCTTGGTGGGACTGCCCGATACTGCCGTTCAGGAGGCCAAAGAGCGAGTGCGGGCGGCGATCAAGAACTCCGGCTTTGCTTTACCCCAGCGGCGGATCGTCGTCAACTTGGCCCCTGCCGATCTGCGCAAAGAGGGCCCCAGCTTCGATCTGCCCATTGCCATCGGGATCTTGGCGGCCTCCGGGGTGATCGAGGGGGAAGCGCTGGCCAACACCCTGATGGTGGGGGAATTGGCCCTAGACGGCACCCTACGCCCGGTGGCCGGGGTTCTGCCTATTGCCGCCAGCGCTGCCGAGATGGGGATCCGCCGCCTGGTGGTACCCCAGGAAAATGGGCCGGAAGGAGCGGTGGTGCAAGGGATCCAAGTGTATGGGCTGCCCTCCTTGGCGGCGGTGGTGGGCTGGCTGCAAAACCCAGAGGGAGTTGAGCCGGTGCGGATCCAGCCAGAACAGATGTTGCCAACCGAAACGGAACCCCTGCTGGATTTGGCCGATGTGAAGGGGCAAGAACATGCCCGGCGGGCTCTGGAGATCGCGGCAGCCGGCGGGCACAACCTGTTGCTGGTGGGCAGCCCGGGAGCGGGCAAGACCATGCTGGCGCGGCGACTGCCCGGCATTCTGCCCCAGCTGCAGTGGGAAGAGATGTTGGAGATCACCCGCATCTACTCGGCAGCCGGCCTGTTGCGGCAAAACCTGCACCTGGGACGCCAGACCCCCCTGATCGCCCAGCGGCCCTTTCGCGCTCCCCACCATTCGGCTTCGGCAGTGGCGCTGGTGGGTGGCGGCCCCTACCCCAAGCCCGGGGAAATCTCGCTGGCCCACCATGGCATCCTGTACCTGGATGAGCTGACGGAATTCCGGCGGGAGGTGCTGGAGGTGCTGCGCCAACCCCTGGAAGATGGCAAAGTCACCATCTCCCGCGCCCGCGTTTCCCTAGAGTTTCCCGCCCAAACCACCCTGGTGGCCTCCACCAACCCCTGTCCCTGCGGCTTCTACGGGGATCCCGTTCACCCCTGCACCTGTACGCCGCAACAGCGGGAGCGCTACTGGTCCAAGCTCTCCGGCCCGCTGCTGGATCGCATCGACCTGCAGGTGCGGGTCAACCGCCTTAAGCCGGAAGAAATTGTCCGCGCCCAGGGCGGCGAATCCTCCCAAGCGGTGCAGCGGCGGGTGGAGCGGGCACGACAACGGCAGCGGCAGCGCTTTCAAAACGAGCCTGGGATCCACTGCAACGCCCAGATGCAATCCCGCCACCTGCGGCAGTGGTGCTCCCTTTCGGATCCCTGTCGCAAGCTCTTGGAAAGCGCCATCCAAAAGTTGGCCCTGTCTGCGCGGGGGAGCGACCGCATCCTCAAGGTGGCCCGCACCATCGCCGATCTCGAGGGCGCGGAGGCCATTGCCCCCACCCACATTGCCGAAGCGATTCAATACCGCAGCCTGGATCGCGCTCGGCTGTAAAGCCCAAGCGCTCGGCGCCGCTGACGCGACCACCCCTAGCCCCCCTCCCAGATAGGGTTTCCCTCACTGCCAGAGCTCCGGTCTGTCCTACGGGATCCCATCCCCTGTTTTGCTGGGAAAAAGCTGCCCCCCTTGCACCTGAAGGATTTGGGCGGCCTTGAGCCAGCTGGCGTCGAAGGATCCCAGATGGGTGGTGGTAACCAAGGTTTGCACGCGCTCCTGAATGGCTTCCAAGAGCTGGTTTTGCCGCTGCAGATCCAGCTCGGCCAGCACATCGTCCAAGAGCAGCAAGGGCGGATCCCTGACCACCTGCTCGATCAGCTCCAGCTCGGCCAGCTTTAGGGCCAAGACCAAGGTGCGCTGCTGCCCCTGGGATCCGTAGGCGCGGGCGGCGGCTCCGTTGATGCACAGCTCCACTTCATCCCGATGGGGGCCCACCAGAGAGCTGCCCAGGGAGTGTTCGGCGGCGGCTTTGGCGCGGATCTCGGCCAAAAACTGGGCTTGGATCACTTCGGGGCTGGCCTGGGGATCCGGCAGGGGCACCTGGGGTCGATAGGTGAGGGTGAGGGTCTCCCGTCCGCCGCTGATGGTTTGGTGCCAGCGGGCGGCCAGGGGTTCCAGCCGTTGCAGCAGCCGGGCACGACGGCGCATGATCCGGCTACCGGTGGTGGCCAGTTGGGCATCCCAGAAGTCCATCTGCGAGAACTTGTCGCCGGCAGCCGCGGGATCCTGCTTCAGCAGGGCGTTGCGCTGCTTGAGGATCTGGCGATACTGCTCCACCAGGCCGAGGTAAGCTGGCTCCAGCTGCAGCAACACCCCATCCAACCAATTGCGCCGCGCCTCTGGCCCCCCTCGCACCAGCTCCAGATCCAGGCTGGAGAACACCACGGCATTCACCTGTCCCAAAAAGTCCACCTGGCGGCGCAGCACCTGCCTGTCCACCTTCAGGGATCGCCTGCCGCTGCTGCGCAGCTCCATCACCAGCTCGTGGGCCACCCCCAGCCGTTCCACCGTGGCGGCAATCCGCGCCTGCTGTTCTTCTTGATGCACCAGCTCCCGATCCCGAGCGGCCCGCCGCGAGCGTAAGGTGGCCAACAGCTCCACCGCTTCCAGCAGGTTGGTCTTACCCTGGGCGTTCTCCCCCACCAGGATGGTTTTGGGCGCGTCGAAGGGGATCCCTTGCTCCCGGTAGTTGCGAAAGTGCCACAGGTGCAGGAAACGCAGGTACACCAAGGGAGATGTAAAGACGCGATCAGTCAGTATTCGAGAAGAACAGCCCCCGCTCTGGGGGCTTTCACTTTAACCCAACTCCAGCAGGGGCAAGAGAAGGTAGAGGGGTTAACCCCGAAGACTCAGCCAGCAGGGATCCCTTCTATCCCCTCAGTTCAGGGTAGGCCAGATCAGCGCCTACTCAGGGCAGCCACCCCTCCGAGGCGCTCAGCCGCCAACAGATGGAGGGCTGCGCGGGCAGAGTAGCGGGCAGCTTTGCTGCGACTGTAGTCGGCGAAGGTGTAGCTGCCGGGATCCGTACTCACGTTGCCCAACAGGTTCTGCACTTGATTCTGCAGGCTAGAGACGCTGCCAGAGTTGACGTTGGCGAAGGTCATCTCTGCTTGTAGCCGGCTGAGGTACTCCTGAGCCCGGAAAGCGGCCTCGAAGAAGGAACGGCCAGGGCGACCCATAAAACCCAGCTCCGCTGCCCCGCTGAGCTTGCGCCGGGGATCCCAGCACCAGGGGGGTGAGGAGCACCAAAATCGGCAGAGAACAGCCGAGGGCACGGGTGAAGGAGGAACGAATCCTTTGCCAAGCCACTCGGCCTTACCTCAGGGGGGATCCAACTACCCTGAGCGAGGTCATGGCAACCAACCGCGAAATGGGAATCAGGGGAGAAGGGCTGGGGAAACGTCTCAAACTTCATCTAGACCTGGATCTAGAATGGCCCAAGCTGGTCGGCCCGAGTTG
>NZ_JANSHW010000634.1:0-596 GCF_047461815.1 Synechococcus sp. R6-10 | reverse complement strand
GCTGAGATCCCCCAACGACAGCTGTTCTTTGAACGGAAAAGTCAGCACCCGACTCACCGAAGGACAAACCTCGTAGGCAGCCGCCGCCCGCGGCTCCACAACCACCTCCAGCTCCGCCTCAGGAAAGCGCTGCCGCAAACTGGCCAGGGCGGGGAAAAACAAAATCTGGTCACCAATCCCGCCCGGCACCAAAGCCAGAATCCGAGGTGCCAAAGGGGCTTTAGCTGCTGGAGAAACCGCCTGCATAAAGCATCCTGTAGAAAGCTGTATCCAGCCTAGGGGATCCCCGCTTACTCTATCTCAGATTGGGTGGATAGATTCAGGGCCAGCTCGACCCGCGGAAGACAAACCCCAGAACCCTTCTGGCCCAGAGCGTTGTGTACACAGGCTCTCATCCGCGATGATGGGCTGTGGCCGCCACCTTCTCCAAAGGCAGCACCATGACGGAGGAGCCGATTCCGCTGCTGGATTTGACGGGGCAGTACCGCGCTTTGGCCGGGCTTTTGCAGCCGCAGGTGGAGGCTCTGCTGGCCTCTGGCCAGTACATCGGCGGGGCGGCGGTGCAGCGCTTTGAGGAGCAGTTTGCCCAGTTTTTG
>NZ_JANSHW010000633.1:0-6433 GCF_047461815.1 Synechococcus sp. R6-10 | reverse complement strand
TTTTGCCAAACCGCCTAAAGCTCAGTAAATTCAGCAAAGTTCAGGGTTTTGGGGGTTAGAGGCATGCTCCCCCATATTGCTGCACCAAGGCCCCCATTTGGGCGAAGTAGCGACCCAAGGTGTAGACAACATCGTAGGGAAAGTTCTCCTCGTCGAAGTTGGCCGTCCCCCGCAGGGAAGCGCTGAGAATGGCGGCGGTGACTTGGCTGCCGACCGAGTGGGCCTGCAATTGATGTTGGGCCACTTCCACATCTGCTTTATCGATCACCAGCCGCTGCAGGGTGACATCTCCGGTGATGCGGGTTTGACAGGCCAGGCGAATATGCACGGGAAGATCCAGCCGTTGAGCTAACTTCTTCTCGGCAGGAGTCATGCTGCGGCAGTTTTGGCTGCCTTCCAAAATCAGGATGCGACAGGTGGAGCAGGCGGCATTGCCCCCACAGGCATGGACATGGCGCACCCCCGCCTTGAGCAGATTTTCCAGAACCGTGAGCAGGGGATTGGCTTCCAAGGTGAGGTTGTCGGGGTAACAGGTGATCCGCATGGTTAAGAGGGAGTGAGGGGTGGCAAAAAGATTCAGCACTACCTAAATTCAGTACGGCATTGCCCTCCCCTTGGATGCTGTTTTCAAAAGTTTTGGGTATTGGGTAACCTCACCCCGCAGCCTGCCCCGGCGCCGATGATAGAGTACAGAGGAGTCTTCTGCGCGAGCCCTTTATGCCTCAGTCCAAACCCCAAGAATCCCCAGCCCGCAAGCTCCTCAACATTTTGCTGCTGGTGGTGGGCACGGTAACTTTCTTGGGCTTCTCCTTTGGCCCGCTATTCCAGGCCCTCGGGCCTTCCGAATCTCCAGAGGCCAGCCTGGTAACCGAGCAACTGCGGGCCCAGGCGGACGGCTATCGCGTCGTGCTGGAGCGGGAGCCGGATAACCCCATTGCCCTGCGGGGGTTGATCGACACCCAGCTGCAGCTCAACGAGCCGCAAGGGGCAATCGAGCCGCTGAAGAAGCTGGTACAACTGGAGCCCGAAAATCGGCAACTGAGAGCCTTTTTGGCCGAAATCCAGCAGGATACGGGGGATTTTGAAGGGGCATTAGAACAGCTCCAGATCCTTTACGAGGGGGATCCCAAAGATGGCCAGGTGCTGCAGCAGTTGGTGGATGTGCAGCTAACCCTGGGCCGCACCTCTGAGGCCATTGCCCTGCTGGAGAAGCATCTTGAAGAAGTGCCGGAAGATAATGATGTACGTTTGCGCTTGGCCTTTGTCTACGCCCGCAACAACCAGACTGAGAAAGCTGTAGTCCTCTACGACAAGTTGATTGCGGCGGATCCCAGTGATTTCACCCCCGTGTTGGGCAAAGCCATAGCCCTCAGCTCCGCCACCGATGAAAACCTACGGGCAAAAGCGCCTGAGCTGTTTGAGCAAGCAGCCCGGCTGGCCCCGCCCCAAGTTCGGGAGCAAATCCAGCAGCAAGCAGAGATTTATGCTCAGGTGAACCGGCCCCAGACGGTCGAGAACCAAAACAGCAACCCCTCCCCCTGAGCAGGTTTTCAACCGTTAGGCTAATCCAGGTGTTGAGAAGCTGATCCCTGACGGTTCTCAGTTGACCCGATAGGGAGAGCTACGGAAAAGACTCAAGTGCCTTTTCTACAGAGGGGTAGATCTCGTAAATGGCATCCAAGCCGGTGATGGAGAAGAGCAGCTTGACCTGCTCCTGCAGGCTGCAGAACTTGAGTTGATAGCCCGAAGCGCGGCAATGGCGATGCGCCCAAACCAGAACCGACAACCCCATGCTGTCGATCAGGCTAACCTGACTAAGATCCAACAAGAAATGTCCCGGTTTCTCGGTGAGAATTTGGCTTAGCTCTTTCCGTACCTCGCGGGCAATCGCGGCGTTGAGCCTTTCACTGTGCAATTTCACAACCGTAACAGGGGATCCCTTGTGGCTGAGCCGGATGAAGACATCCATGAAGAGCCCGGCAGGTTTGAGGGGGGATGGGCACAGGCACGATGCAACCAGACTGATTTTGAATTGCTAAATCACCATGAGTATGAGTTTGTCCTCCCTGGGCTTCTCTTGCAAGCATTCTTGGACACTTTTCCCTTACAGGTTAGAACTGGCATGAACGGGATCCCTGCCTGGGCTGGAGATGCTGCCGCCCTGAGTCTATTGGTTATGCAAGTGCCGATGCTGGCGGTGCTGCTGGCGCGGCTGCTGCCCTCTTTGCGGCGCCCTTCCCCTCTGCCTCCCGGTCAGCCTGGGATCCCTTTGCAGCCGGGCTTGGTCAGCGTGTTGTTGCCCACCCTCAACGAAGCGGAACGCATCGATCCCTGCCTGGAAGGATTGCACCAACAGAGCTCCGTCCTGCGGGAGGTGCTGGTGGTGGACAGCCGCTCTCAAGATGGCACCCCCGAAAAAGTGCTGCAGATGGCCAAGCGGGATCCCCGCTTTCGCCTGCTGACCGACGATCCCCTCCCCGGCGGATGGGTGGGCCGCCCCTGGGCTTTGCACTACGGATTTCTCCAGTCGGATCCGGCCTCTGAGTGGATCCTGGGCATCGACGCCGATACCCGCCCCCAGCCAGGCTTGGTGGAGCGCCTGCTGGAAACTGCCCAGGCCCAAAGGCTCGACCTGATCACCCTGGCACCGCAGTTTATCTTGCAGCACTGGGGGGAAGGCTGGCTGCAACCGGCTCTTTTGGTAACCCTGATCTATCGCTATGGGGCAGCCGGAGACAGGGCTACCCTGCCAGAACGGACGATGGCCAATGGGCAATGTATGCTAGTGCGCCGGTCGGTGCTGGAAGCGATGAATGGCTACACAGTGGCGCGGGCTTCATTTTGTGACGATGTGACCCTGGTGCGGCAGATTGCGGCAGCCGGCTTTAAAGTAGCTTTTTACGACGGTCGGCACCTGCTCAAGGTGCGCATGTACACTTCCTTTGGCGAAACTTGGCGAGAGTGGGGGCGGTCTTTGGATTTGAAAGATGCCACCCCTGTGGCCCAGTTGTGGGGGGATATAGCTCTCCTCGTCCTCACCCAAGGGATCCCTGGGCCGGTGGTTGTAGGGCTGTTGGGCAAAGCCGGGATGGGGTTTCCCTTTTCCCTGACGGAGCAGGTGCTGCTGGGGCTTAACCTAGGCTTACTGATTCTGCGCTTAGGTGTACTGCTGGGCATTCGCGGCTCCTATCAGGATCCCCCTTGGACGTTCTGGATGTCGCCTCTGGCGGATCCCTTGGCCGTTCTGCGGATAATCCTATCTGCCCTCAGCCGGCCCCGCTCTTGGCGCGGGCGCACCTACTAGGAGAGCCCTCAATCGGCTATTGCCTCGGGATCCACGCCCAACTCCCGCAATTTCGCGGCTAGGCGCTGCTGTTCCAGACGGGCCTGTTCGAGAGCTGCCTCTGCCGCCTCGGCCCGTTGCCGTTCCTGTTCAGCCCGCTGCCGCTCCTGTTCGGCCCGCTGCCGCTCCTGTTCGGCCCGCTGCCGCTCCTGCTCTATATGTTCACTCCCCCACAGCAGCAAACTCCCATCGGCAGTCCACCACCGCAACCAGTTGGCTTTGGTCTCGGCTTTTTGTCCCCGCCACACCCCCAAAAACAAGCCAATCTCCGGGATCCAGTAGCGACGGTTTTCATCCGCCGATACAGGGGTATAGCGGCCATTCTCCAGGCGGTAGACATCCAGCTCACCGGTTTTGGGATGAAAGATTACATAGACAGGCACCTGCAAAATGCGCTCGTAGAAATACCATTTTCCATAGGGATAGTGGGGATTGATGGAGTACTCGCCGCCCTCGGTTTCGGAGATGAATTCCATCACAATCGCCGGGGGATTCCCTTCTAAGTGTGGGGTATAGCTGCGGCGGATCTCTCCTTCGGGAATCGGCTGTACTGCGGGCACATAAACCCAGTCGGGGGCTTTCACCACCACCTTGTCCCCGACAGTGCTGCAAAGGCCAAAGTTGGAGGCGATCAAAGCCTGGGCAGGGATCATCTGAGCGAGTTCCAATGCCTCACGCAGAGCAGCAGCCAAAAGGGGCTGTAAGGTGCTTTCCACAGGCTCATCCGGCAAGGGAAAGTCTTCCGGCAGTTTTTCCCATCGAATGGGAGGTAGGGGCGGGGTGAGCCGAACAGGAGAGAGGGTCATGGCTTAGGATACTCATGGTGATAAGGTACATGAATGCCTTTTGAATAACTCAAAGCACTTGCTGATATCAACCCCAGGCAATTCCACAGGGCTGTTGCAGGCTAGGACGGATTCAGTCATCTCGACTGCCAATCCATACGGTTGAGATATGCTTGGGGGCAATGAGCAAGTTTTTCGGCGTCTTCCTTGGATTCAGCAAGAGAGCGTATGCCAGAACTTGAACCCACTTCTGCCCACATCCTGGTGATCGAAAGCGAATCCAAGCTGGCCCGTTTCCTAGAGACCGAGCTGGCCGGTGAGGGATATCGAGTCAGTGTGGCCAGCGATGGCACGGCGGGGTTGGCGGCAGCCCGCAACCATAGCCCTGACTTGGTGCTGCTGGACTGGATGTTGCCCGGCATCTCAGGTTTGGAAATTTGTCGGCAGCTGCGCTCAACGGGCAACCGCGTGCCGGTGGTGTTGATGACCGCCAGAGATGAGGTGGCGGATCGGGCAGCAAGCTTGGACGCTGGGGCGGATGACTACGTGGTCAAGCCTTTCAGCATTCAGGATCTGCTGGCTCGGATACGGATCTATTTGCGGCAGCCAAGGCGATCCCGCGACGGCCAGTTGGTGTTCATGGATCTGATTCTGGATCCCGTAACGCGGGAGGTAACCCGGGGAGAGCGACAGGTGGAGCTGACGGCCAAAGAATACGACCTGTTGCGCTACTTGATGGAACACCCCCGTCAGGTGCTCACCCGCCAACAGATCTTAGAGCATGTGTGGGGCTGCGACTTCACGGGCGACTCCAATATCATCGAGGTCTATATTCGCTACTTGCGCCTCAAGATCGAAGGCCCAGGGGAGAAGCGCCTTATCCAGACGGTGCGCGGGGTAGGCTACGTGTTGCGCGATTGACATGCCCCCCGCCCCAAAGAGCAAGGATTCTGGTTCCTGGTTCTGCGACAGCACTTAGCTGTATCAGGTTTCCCCTCCACGACGGCGGTGCCTATCTCCTCAGTCGTTCCCCCAAGCGCTCCGCGCCGCTAGCGTGAAAGACTTGGCCAAGTGGTGATTTCTCACCAAGTTCTGCACCTGCAAGTCCTCATAAACCACAATGTCGTGAGACATTCCCACACACTGGGCTAGCTCAATAACCCGGTCTCTACGCTGGCGCCAGACTTTGATTTGGTTGAAGTGTACCTCGCCAAGCCGCTTCCTCTACTTGTGGTAGTTGCTGTATTGAGGTTTTACCCCCTTCCTATTCACGCCAGCGGGCCGTGGGCCTAACTTTCTGCTCAGTCTTCTTTGCTGTTGCTTCAATCTCCTTTCGGCACGACGCAAAAACTGGAGACACGGCACAGCTTGCCCACTGCTGTCGCCCACATCCAGCCCCACCACCTGGCCGGTGTACTCTGTCATCCAAGGCTTGGTACTGCGCTGGAGTGGCGTTGAGGAGTTTGGCTTCTCTGACCAGCGTGGGTGTATCTTATCGCAGGTCTAACAGGGCAAAAGCCGTCCTGGAAGGGCGGGGCTTCAGGCCTAGCTTCTTGGTAAAGTTTGGAACTGCCCGCATTCGGGATTGCCTTAAACTTCTCTTAAATCCTGTTTCACAGGTAACTGCTAGCATGAGGCCAACTTCACTCCCACCCCCGGAAAGGAAGGCCTTTATGAACTGGCTGATGCTGCTTGGTCTGCTTTGTCTTCCTGCCTCTCTGTTTTCGTTTGTTGAGTATTTGCGCTCCCAAAGGTTGGTTCAACAGCTCTCTGCAACTCGGTTGCTCAAGATAGCCGAGCTTCGCCATCTCGGTCAGACCAACCCCCAGGCAAAAGGAGCAAACTTGGCTCAAGTTTACGGCAGGGTTGTGTGCGATCGGCCTTTGGTATCGGAACTTTCGCGACAGCCTTGCGTCTACTACAAGTCTGAGATCTCTTGGGAGTATGACGAGATCGAATGCTATCGAAGGTATTTGAATAGCCGAGGCGATGTAGCGTATAGCGAACGGATCAGCGAAGGCGAATATCAGAACGCTCTACGCTTGGGATCCCGAGCAAAATCCTATCCGGGGGAGATGGTCGGGAAAAAGCCCGGCTTGGGCTACTCTGACTCCGGTTCTTTTCAGAAAAGGGTTGATCCCGACTACTCTAATTCTTTTCCACAAAAGCCCAACCCTGGCTACCCCGGTTCCGGTTCTTTCCAGAAAAAGCCTGGTTACCCCGACTACCCCCAGCAGCTTGGCTCTCCAGGCTATCCTCAAAAATCGCCGTTTTCCGAAGTAAGCTCTCCCCAAAAACACTACGC
>NZ_JANSHW010000632.1:0-511 GCF_047461815.1 Synechococcus sp. R6-10 | reverse complement strand
GGCACGGGTGTAACAGTGCCAGTGCTGCTTTCGCCGCAACCGGTGAGCAGCAGGGGCAGCAGCACCACTGTGGAAGCCAGAGACAGAGACCCGAGTGACTTCAGGAGCCACTTGTGCATTGTTCCGTTCATTGTTCTCCTCTTAACCAAAAAAGTGGGGTTCGGCTGAACACTTCCCTTAACTTACCCGATCAACTCGCCCAGGGCAAGCCAGGCCGTAGGAAAGAGCCAATCGAGGGAAGACGCACACGCGCTTGGATAAGCGGCTCGTCTGTTTACTCTGCTTATCATACAAGCCCATTAGCCCGCTTTGGCAAGTACTGCCGATTTTTTCTGGACAAGATCAAAGGTGACGTGGGTCACAGACACCGGGCAGGGTCCCGGGAAGGAGTCGGGTGGCGGCTTCTGGGAGCAAAGCAGGTGGAGCCACCGGAAGAGCAGTCAGCTAGAAATCGCAGGAGCCCCGCACTGTACCCGTAGGGTCAGTGCCGGGAGGAATGCGCTTTGATGAA
>NZ_JANSHW010000631.1:0-3922 GCF_047461815.1 Synechococcus sp. R6-10 | reverse complement strand
TTGGGGGTGCTGTAAACCACCCCAGAGGCTCGTGGTTGGCTTGCCAACTGCAGGGCTACTAAAAGCCCGCTCTGTACTGCTTTAGCGGTCGGAGTCGGGTAGTTTACGAAGCAGCCGTTGACGTCCGCGGTGCGGAGCCCAATCCCTGGAGCTCCAGGATCTGCTGATAGGTGTTGCTGCGGAACCAACGCTCGATTTCTCTGGCCCGCAGCACCGGCAGCGGATGGGTGCGCCCCACCGTTTGCATCTGCTTCAGCTCCATCTGCCACAGATCCCCGTCCAGCTCGTCGTAAGTACGGGCCTGCTCCAAAAAGGCGTCCACGTTCAGCTTGGAGGCCAATTGCGGGGATCCCCCACACAATTTCATCAACACCGAGATCACCGTCTTGGCATCTTGGGCTACCAACAGCGCCGCCCGGTCACAGGTAAACTCGGCACACCGCAGCCAGTGCATCAGTTGATCCTGCAACGCCTGATAAAACAACCCCCCGAAGGGGAGCAAGCTGGTGGAGAGCATGAGAATGTTGGCCATCGTCAAGTAGACCCCGTGATTGCACTTCAAGTGGCCCAACTCATGAGCGATCACGGCCTGAATTTCCGGCGGCTCCAACAGATCCAGCAGAGAGCTGTGCAAGACAATGAAGGGCTTTTTTCCCTGCATGGCAAAGGTGTAAGCATTGGGCGTGGGGTTCTGCCGCACGTAGAGCTGGGGCACCTCCAGATCCAAGATGCGACAGGCCTGCACCAAAAGCTGATGAATTTCCGGCAACTGATGCTCGTTAATTTGGATACTAGAAGCAATGTTGTCCAGATAAAATATCTGTCCTGCCGTTGAGCCAAGCCAATTTTGAATCAGCAGGCCCAGCCCCGGCACTTGCTGCAGAGAGCGGGTGGCTTGCAGATCCACGGGATGACGAAATTGGTCGGCCCGCAGGCCCAACAGAATGCGAGGTTCTCGTTGAATGGACGACATAGACAATAGACAACAGACGGAGAAAGGACTTCGGTTACAACTCGTAGGGCACAAACTGGCGGTGGCGATTCAACAAAAATAGCCGCTCCGGCGGCGGATCCGGCAGGGTCGGCTTGTCAGTAAAATCAAACGGGTTTTCTCCAGAGGGGATCTCCCAATAGACCACATGATCTTGAATGCGAGTGCCATCGGTAACAAAGCGCCCAGTATCGGCGGCAGCACGCTCAGCGCGGCGATAGAGTCGCCCTTGCCAGGTCAAGTGCGGGGGCAGCCCCAATCCCAAAAACAGTTGCTGCCGACTGGATTCCTGGTTGAACACCGTTTGCAGGCGATCCGCCCAGATCCTTGCCAGATCTGCCGGTTGGGGAGCAGCATGAGCCTCTGCATCGGCTGGAGTTACCTCCAACAGCAGTTGCTGGTTCAAAAGAATCCGAGCGGCTTGAGCTGGGGGATCCCCGCTGCCGGTCGTCGAGGGATTGGGACTGGGGATATCCAGACTGACCTGCACCTGAGGGCTGCTGGCCTGTAGCAAAATCTCTTCCAACCGTTGCTTCAGCAGACGGAGGCGAGCGGGGGCATCGGGGGTGCGCAGGGTCAAAACCAGCTCACTCCCCACCCGAAACTCGCTTTCTGCCCAGGTTGCCTCACTCCGCCAACTCCCCATCAGCCCACCCACGAGCAGGATCCCTGCCCACCTCGCCATCCTTGCCGGCCCCCTTACCGGGGGTGAAGCGCTCCTCTGTGGCCTTGACAAGTTCACTAACCTCGCCTCTCCCCTGCAGGACTCCTTGATCTTAGCCGCTACCCTAGATACATCTGTTCTCTTGACCCTATGCCGTTGGCAAGCTCGGCTTCTTTGTCATTGTTCTAAGGTCATCATGCGGATCCCGACTTCCACCTATCGCATTCAGTTTCATGCTGGGTTTGACTTCGACGCAGCACGACAGATTGTTCCCTACCTGAAGTTGCTGGGCATCAGTGACTTGTATGCCTCTCCCATCTTCCAAGCCCGCAAAGGCAGCACCCACGGCTACGACGTGGTGGATCCCAGGCAGATTAACCAGGAACTGGGGGGAAACGAAAAGTTTGAGCTCTTGTGGGAAGCCCTCAATCAGCAGGGAATAGGCTGGATCCAGGACATTGTGCCCAATCACATGGCCTACGATGGCCAAAACCAGATGCTTATGGACGTTCTGGAGAGTGGCCCCAACTCAGATTTTGTTGACTACTTTGATGTGAATTGGAATCACTCTTACCTGGGGATCAAGGGCAGAATCTTAGCTCCCTTCTTGGGAGATTTCTATGACAGATGTTTGGAGTCGGGACAAATCCAGCTTCGTTATGATGCCGATGGCCTAAGTATTAACTACTACAACTTGAGGTTCCCCCTCAATATTGACACCTATGCGGATGTTTTTACCTACAACCTGAGCAAGCTGCGGCGAAAATTGGGACGCAGCCACCCCGACTACGTCAAGTTGCTCGGGATCCTCTTCAGCCTGAAATTCATTCCCAGCAAGGAAGATCTCCTAGAGCGCACCGATCAAATTAGCTTTGCCAAGCATTCGTTGTGGGAACTCTACACGTCTAGCCAACCTATCCAGAGCTTTTTTGACGAGAACATTGCCATCTTTAACGGCAAGCCAGGGGATCCGTCAAGCTTTGACCTGCTGGATAGTCTTCTGGCGCGGCAAAATTTTCGCCTTTCCTTCTGGAAGGTGGGTGCTGAGGAGATCAATTATCGTCGTTTCTTTACCATTAACGAGCTGATCTCACTGCGGGTGGAAGATCGCGAGGTGTTTCGCAAAACCCATCAGCTTATCTTTAAGCTTGCAGAACAGGGGCGTTTTAGTGGTTTGCGCATCGATCATATCGATGGGTTGTTCAATCCCGAAGAGTATCTCCATCGCCTGCGGGAACGCTGCCCAAATCTCTACATCGTAGTAGAAAAAATACTAGAGGCTAATGAAAGTCTGCCCCAAAGCTGGCCGGTTCAGGGCACAACGGGCTATGATTTTTTAGCTAAGCTCAACGGCATCTTTTGTCAAGAAGAAAATGCAGAGGCTTTTGACTCTCTCTATCAAAATTTCACAAATCTACGGCATTCCCCAGAGCAGGTTATCGAAGATAAAAAACGCCTGATCATCGAGCGCAACCTGTCAGGAGATATGGATAACCTTGCTTTTTTGCTCAAACAGATCACCAGCCACCATCGCTATGCCAATGACTTTACCCTCTACAGTTTACGTCGAGCTTTGGTAGAAGTTTTGGTGTGCTTTCCGGTCTACCGCGTCTATATCCACGAAGGGATCCTCAGTCCAGAAGGTCAACAGGTGGTTCGTCAAGCTGTGGAGAAGGCCAAGGAGAACCTGCCCGTTTTGGTGAATGAGCTGAATTTTATTCAGCGCTTTCTCTGCCTGGAGTCTCTGGAAAATTTATCAGACCAGGAGAAAAATGAGCAGATCCATTTTGCCATGCGCTTGCAGCAGTTGGCTGGCCCTCTCATGGCCAAAGGGGTAGAAGATACTGCTTTTTATGTGTACAACCGCCTTTTATCTCTCAATGAAGTCGGCGGGGATCCCTGTCGCTTTGGCCTTTCGGTGCAAGAGTTTCACCGCTTTAATCAAGAGCGGGCAGCTCGGTGGCCTCTGTCCATGAATGCTTCTGCCACCCACGACACCAAGCGTGGCGAAGATGTGCGGGCCCGGCTGAATGTGCTTTCTGAAATCCCCGCCGAGTGGGAAAAGCACATCAACCTTTGGCATGAACTGAACCTCGGCTACAAAGTCCGCAGCAAACAAGCCAAGCGCTCAGAACTGCCGGATCGCAATGACGAGTATTTGCTCTACCAAACTTTGCTCGGCTCCTATCCCTTCCAACCGGAAGAGGTGCCCCAGTTCGTACAGCGGGTCAAAGACTATGCCATCAAAGCAGTGCGGGAAGCTAAGG
>NZ_JANSHW010000630.1:0-540 GCF_047461815.1 Synechococcus sp. R6-10 | reverse complement strand
TCTCTGCACAGCATTTAGCCTGTGGATTGTCGTGTGTGCTTTTAGTTCACCCATACCCGAGCGCGGTTTTACGATGGTAGCGATGCAAATCATCAACCTATGTGTCGTCGCAATTTTGGTTTTCAATCCGCAAATTGAGTTAGTAACCCTGAACCGACGAATCCTCAAGCTTGCTGCAGGAATAGGTGTGATAGCGATTGCACTTTATGTGCCTGCTATCCTACGCTACGAGCAGATTGCTCTTGACCAATCTCTATGGATGCCCTCGGTTGGGTATTATATGGAGCATGGCTCTGTGCCGCGCCTCATAGGATTGGCTACAGATCCCAACTTCTACTCTCTATGGATGTCGATACCGCTGATGGTAGGAGTCATTTACGGTCGGCGCAGTGTGCTGCTATGGCTTCCTGTGGCGTTGTCAGTTTTAATGACCTTATCTCGTACATTCCTCGTAACCTTGGTCTTTTCTTCTGTGCTGATTGTATTGACTCTCTCACTCGTAAAGGTCGTAAAGATTAGCCCGACTCGTCTATTAATCGT
>NZ_JANSHW010000629.1:0-1636 GCF_047461815.1 Synechococcus sp. R6-10 | reverse complement strand
ATAACTTCCGCATTCCTCCCGACACTGACCCTACGGGTACAGTGCGGGGCTCCTGCGATTTCTAGCTGAGAACAGCGTTAGGGGCGGATGGCAAACTCCACAGTGCCCCAGAATCGGCGGTAGGAGTGCTGAGCCCTGGAGCTCGCAATATTGGCCAAGATAAGCAAACTAAGCTCAAGCTTTACAGTCGGCTTGGGCTACAGGAGTATTGAGTGGTGGACTGGCAACAGCAACAAGTGGAAGTCTACCGGCGTCAGCAAAGGCAGTTGGTGTTGATCAAAACTTGCTTGGGAAAGATGAATTGGACTCGAATTGGACTCGCCGTTGCTGCCGGGGCTTGCGTGCCCGATTTCACAGCTGTGGATGCCACCTCTTGCCTGAGTCTGGTGGGAGCCCCATTGCTCGCTCGAAAAGCTGCCACCCGAATGGGGAGCTGTCAATAGAGCTGCACTCCGCGGGCGCGAATGTCGCTTTTTCTTCCCCAGCCTGATGCTGGAATGGCTATGGGCCAACAACAGGGCTCTGCCCCCATCTGGGGCTTGCGTTAAAGACTAGGATAGGAGACTACGGCGGGGCTTGGCTTCGCTCCAGGCACATCCATCCAAAGCAATCCGCTCTACCTCCGAGGCCAGCCTCAATGCTTTCAGGGCCTGTTCCCCACCCACAGAAGGTTGGTTGCCCCCCCGCACGCAATTGATGAAGTGCTCCAGTTCGGCATGCAGCTTGTCGATATTGTCGGTGTGGACTTTCTCAATCAAACAATCCCGCTGGTAGGGCATTTGGCCGTAGTCGCTGGTGCTGCCGACGGATCCCTGGCGGTACACCGAGATCTCATTGTGGAGAAAATCTGCTTCTACCAAGGCATTCTTGCAGTGGACGGCAATTTTGCGCACCTTGCGGTGGGTGACCTTGCTGGCAGTGAGGGTGGCGATGGCACCGTTGGCAAAAGTGAGAGTAGCCGTGACGTAGTCCAGGTAGCCCAGCTTGGAGATGCGGTTGCCGCTGGCGGTAATCTGGGTCACGGGAGATGGGATCAGCTCCAGCAACAGATCGATGTCGTGGATCATCAAGTCGAATACCACCGACACATCGCTGGCGCGGTCGGAATAGGGGCTGAGACGGTGAGCCTCAAAAGCCAGAGGTTCTTCACTTTGCAAGACTTGGCCCAGCTTTTGGAAAACAGGGCTGAAGCGCTCGATGTGCCCCACCTGCAAAATACAATTGCAATCGGCAGCTCGGTTCACCAGCGATTCTGCTTCGCTGATGCTGGCAGCGATGGGCTTTTCGATCAGCACATGTACCCCGGCCTCCAGGCAGGCCATACCCACCTCGTGGTGCAGAACCGTCGGCACGGCAATGGCCACGGCAGCTACATGGGGCAGCAGATCGCGGTAGTCCTCATAGAAATGAACGCGGTGGCGGCTGGCCACATCCAATCCCCGTTCCACGTTGATATCCGCTACCCCCACGACCCGCACATCCTTCATCAGGCTGAAAACGCGGGTGTGGTGCTGGCCCATGTTGCCTACCCCGATCACCCCAACCGGGACAGCTTGCTCTGAATAAGCCAGTGGACGGCGGGGAGAGTTGGCAGAACTCGGGCAAGATCGGGCCATGACGTTTCCACTACCTCCAC
>NZ_JANSHW010000628.1:0-2310 GCF_047461815.1 Synechococcus sp. R6-10 | reverse complement strand
CATAGGTCAGGAGAACGGCGAAACGGCTTGAACTACTTAATCTCTTTGTGGACGGTGTGGCGGTTGCAGTGGGGGCAGAATTTCTTCAGCTCTAAGCGGGCTGTTGTGTTGCGGCGGTTTTTGGTGGTGGTGTAGCGGTTCACGCCTGGAGAGCGCTTGTTGACGTTGGTGCGGCACTCCGTACACTCCAGAGTAATGATGATGCGGGCACCCTTTGCTTTGGCCATGACGGATCCCAAGACGAAGGTAAACGGCAATGAGGAAACTGCAATCCCAGATCCTGAGGCTGGAGATGGGGGTTTACCTCGATAAGCGCGATCACCAATTATCCAACTTTTCCTTGACGGAATCAACCCAAGTTTTCACTTGCTTGCCCGTTTGTTGCCGTAGGCTACGGGCGTTGCGATCCACATCTTTGCTCAGGCGCTGCAACTGCTTGGACAGATCCCGCACGGTGTCATTGCGCTGGGCTTGGCGCAGCAGGTCGCGAGCAGCCGATTTGACGTCGTCAGCAGCGTCCCCCTCTAGGATGTCCTGCAAAAACCGCAAGACTTTTTCATCCAGGTGGTAGCCCCGCTCCGCTTCCACCACTAGGGTGCGTCCAGCCCGGTCGTGAATGGTTTGGCGTTTTTCCTTGTCGAAGACGGCAAACAGCCCATCCGCAGCCAGAGGCACCAGCAGGGCCTCTGTAAGCACAAAGAGGGAGAGCACTCCCTCTCGAGCCAGAGAGCGAACCAGGTGCGGCGAGGCTTCGGTTTCGGGATCCAGGGTTTTGATGTTCAGCAGCCATTTGCCGAGGCTTTGGCCCTCAGGACGGGATTGGAAATAGCCGCGGTTCACCAGCCAGGTAGCGAAGAAGGCGAGATAGCCGGTCATGTCCACGGCGCCTGCATTGGCTCCTACCAGAGCAGCCAAGCCTTGGGCTAGGTAGGAGATCCCCAGCCCCAGCCCAAAGTCGAGGGCAAAAGCCCCAATTCGTTTGCTCCAGGGAGCCAATTTTGGCAGGGTTTCCCCCTCAGCAGCCGTTTGCGGGGCTGGCCGCTCGGCTTGAACCGGGGGCAGAGAAGTGGCAGGGGGCAAAGCGCTGAAGGTTCGCCACTCGCCAGCACTTTGATCCAGTTGTTCGGTTTTGGGCCGCTCTGGAAATTGGGGGCGTTCGGGGTAGGGTCTGGGATCCGTCATTGCCGGTTGAGACAGTCAGTTCTACCATTCTAGCGAGGCAAGCCCACACCCACCGGCAGAGGGGACGGGCTGCGACGGGGGATCTCGTAGGTCAGCCGATCGCGGGCCAGCAGGGTATTGGGAAAAATGGCCTGAGCTTCTGCCAGCAGGTCTTCCAAGGTAATGGGGGCCTCTGGGGTGTAGCGGGGGCTGAAGTGGGTGAGGATCAAAGCTTGGGCCTTGGCTTCGGCGGCCACTTGGGCGGCCATGGCGGCGGTGGAATGCTTAGAGCGGCGGGCCAGCTCCAAGTCAGCCTGAGCGTAGGTAGCCTCGTGGATGACCAGATCCGCAGCCCGGGAGAGATCAACAGCATTGCGGCAGAAAATCGTGTCGGTGCAGTAGGAGAATTTGCGGCCCGGAATGGGATCCCCGACATAATCCCGTCCGTGAAAGCAGCGGCCCTGCCAGATGATGGATTGGCCGGCCTTGAGCTGCCCATACAGAGGGCCAAAGGGGATCCCATCGGCTTGGGCTTTGGCCACATTAAAGCTGCCTGGCCGATCCTGTTCCACCACGCGGTAGCCGAAGGCGGGCACCCGGTGATCCAAGGGCGCGCAGAAGACGGAGTATTCCGGCTCTTGCAGGATGAGACCGGTTTCGACGGTGTGAACGCGGAAGCCGTAGGGGATCCGGGTCTCGCTGTAGCGCAACACGGCCTTCAGGTACTCTTCCAGGCCCGGCGGGCCGTAGATATCGATGTGCTCAGGGGTGCTGCCCAAGCCACAGGAGGCCAACAGCCCCGGCAGGCCGTAGATGTGATCCCCGTGCATGTGGGTGATAAAAATGCGGCGCAACTGGCTGGGGCGCAGCTCATCTAGGCGCAGCAACTGGTGTTGGGTGCCCTCGCCGCAATCGAACAGCCACCATTCCGACCGCTGGGGAAACTGCACCGCCACCCCAGAGACATTGCGCTGGCGGGTGGGCATGCCGGAGCTGGTGCCCAAAAAGGTGATCCGAATGGCATTGGGATCTGTCACAGGGGCAAGACCTCAGGGATTGGGATCCCTAGCTTACCAATTGCTGATACATTTACGCTGAACACTGCTGAACATCACTGTTCAACTATGCAGCGATAGCATTCTGTTTGTT
>NZ_JANSHW010000627.1:0-658 GCF_047461815.1 Synechococcus sp. R6-10 | reverse complement strand
TTTTGCGAGGAAGGATTGAGAATCTCTGCTTTCGCGGGCAGGAAAGTGAACTGCCTGTGTATCCGTGGGATACCTTCGACATAAACTCTGTGAAGCCTGCTTGCAAAGTGGTGTTTCCTGACGATACGGTAATCGCCTTGTCTCGCTGGAGGGGTCCGAAGAGGACACGAACCTACCCGTTAGCCAGTGTTTACGATACCTACTCGTTCCGTTCAGGTAAAATTATCACCGTTATTCCCGTAATCAAAGATGAAGGCGCTAACACCAACCTTGATAGGGTGAATTTCATTACCTTGTCTTGGATGAGTCTGATGAATGTCTATATCATTCTTGCATGGTACGCCTCGGCGAAGAAGAAAAGCAACACTCGCATCACGGATCAAAAGCTCGAAGGTTGTCATGTTAGGAAGAAGATAGAGGAGATTTTGCAATACAAAATGGACGCTCACCACTGGAATCGACAGCACTTCAATAACGATTTTATACCTATCTACAACGAAGCTATCAAGAGCTATGCTAAGATAGCCCGTGATCAGCAGGTTCAACTGCATAGTAGTGAAACTCACGAGAAGTTCGTCTGTCAAGTTCGCTCTGAAGCGCACCCTGACATTTTAGACCTTGAGCGTTTTAAAGAGGTCTCGCTCGCGCGGTCTCAACG
>NZ_JANSHW010000626.1:0-799 GCF_047461815.1 Synechococcus sp. R6-10 | reverse complement strand
TCTCGAAAATATCGTCAACGCCGTCCTGTCTTGCTCGTTCATAAGCGGATTTTAGCAACTCGTTCTTCAACACATGGAAGGTATCGAGGTCGTCAGCTTTCGCGCTACCGACAACCAAAGCCAGTAGGTTGTACTCTCCTGACACGCTGAGGCGAAAAGTACCGTGATGAAGCTTGTTATGAATCATCCAAGGGCTTAGAAAGATTAGATACATGATAGCAAACAAAGAGAACTGTCGTAGAGCCAAGCGCCAACTCGGCTTGTTGCTTATAATCCAACACAGAACTGCCAAGACGGAAAAGTAGAGCATGCTGATACGCGAAAAGGCGCCCAGAGAAGCTACCAAAGCGACATTTACAACTCCCCAGACCCACTTCTTATTAAGCGGTTGTATATACAGAAGCCCTAATACAAAAATAGAGGCTATAAGCATAAACAAGGTTTCACTATACAGTATGGTTGAAAATCGGATGCTGTGAGGATGCAACGCGAATAGTAATCCTGCGATGATAGCAGTTCGTTCGCCAAATACCTTGCGCGTGGTTACCATCAATACTATGCAAGTGATCACGCTGAGCAGGACATTCAATATTACTGGTGGTATCAGATTTACCCCGAACAATTTGTAAACGATGCCGAGTAGAATAGGATATCCTGGCGCATAAATGGCAACGGTATTCCTGAACTCTTCCGTGATTCCGTCCTTTTGGAAAATTACGGCAAGATCGTGGTACACTTGAGGGTCGTGAATGAGGTATAAGCGCACGTACTGCTCGCTCCATGGTCGCGCAGCAAGAAC
>NZ_JANSHW010000625.1:0-1139 GCF_047461815.1 Synechococcus sp. R6-10 | reverse complement strand
TGATGACCTTGTTGATGAGTTCCGCCACATACACAGGGATTCGAATGGTGCGGCTGTTGTTGATGACCGCGCGGGCAATCGCGCGCCGAATCCACCAGGTGGCGTAGGTGCTGAAGCGGAACCCGCGTTCGGGGTCGAACTTCTCGACGGCGCGAATCAGCCCGAGGTTGCCTTCCTGAATCAGGTCAGCGAGCGAGATGCCGCGCGAGGCGTACCGCTTGGCGATGCTGACCACCAAGCGCAGGTTCGATTCAATCAGCCGTCGCTTCGCCTCTTCGGCTTCTTGGATGCGCACGGCGAGTTCCCAGACGGGCAGGTTCGCCGCCTTCGCCCAGTCTTCCTCGCTGATGCTCTCTGGGTCTACCTTGCGCTTGTCGGCAAGCTGCTTGCGGATTTTGTAGAGCCGTTCCCCCTCTTGCACCTGCTGCGAGAATCGGATCTCCTCTTCGGGCGTGAGCAGTTGCGAGCGTCGGCTCTGGAGCATCCAGAGTTCGACTTCGACGCTGTCGTCCTCGTGCGGGGTCTCCTCGCCGACGCCGCCCCAGAAGTCCACTTCCTCTTCGCTGCCCAGCTCGTCGCCCAGGTCCAAACCGCCGATGCTCAGCGACGAGAAGTCGTCATCCAGCACCTCGAGGTCGTCCAGTTCGGGCGCCTCCATCTCCAGTCCGAGCGGGTCGTCATAGAGCGAGTCCCGCCCTGTCTTGCTCAGACGAGCCGTTGCCTGCGTATCCATCAAAATTTCCATCTCCTCATCCAATACGGGCACTTCGATAACACCTCCTATGGACGGGCGCGTTTGTGAACTGGTTCACAATCTCGCCCGCGCGTTGGTTTTCATACATAGCGTTCCTACCTGCAAGGGTATACGATTCGCCCTTGCCGTGAGTTCCACCGCAGGAGACGCCGAGTCTTAATTATAGCCCGACGCGCGGTTTTCCTGCTTTATCGGCGTATAATTTCACAGGGTGGACGCCCCCGTCGGCGTTGCCCCCTGAAATTATAACAAGAAAACGCCGATTTGTCAAGGGGTTGGGCGGCTATGTGGGGGGAATCCGCCCGAAAATCCACTACTTGTAGGCGTTGGTGGGCGCTCATGGCTCGTGCAGGTATGCCTCCAGTTTCTGGCGGAGCAGTTCGCG
>NZ_JANSHW010000624.1:0-532 GCF_047461815.1 Synechococcus sp. R6-10 | reverse complement strand
CGCTGTCGATGAGGCTGGCGCAGCACGGCTCGGTGCTGCCCTCATATCCAGGCGGGCATGCGGGGCATGCCGTCGGACCCGACGGGCAACCGCGATGCGTCACGGAGCGGGTGAGCGTGATGCTTAGTGTGTATGGGCAGTGCAGCGGCTCAGTCATCGGCTCGTTGAGCGGATTCCCCGCGCCGCCGTCATGCACATAGAGCAGCTCGTCGCGCTGGGGGTGGAGCAGAACGGGTTCGCTGAGCGTGCTGCTGCACGGCGTCGTGTTGCCCGTGTCGCAGTTATACTCCGTGCGGACACTGCTCGCGTTCCGCGCGACGCGCACCTGCGGGAACTTGGCGCGGTACATCAGGTATTCGTGCGTAAGGTTCTCACCAAGCGCGACGAACTCGCGCGGCAGGTCGGGCACAATCCACAGGCTCGTGGCACGCTCGCGCGTGGTGGATGTCTGGCGGTAGATGGGGCGCGACTCGTAGACGATGTTGCCATTTGCGTCGGGGCACGGGCAGCGACAGGTCACAATCCCAAAGTA
>NZ_JANSHW010000623.1:0-740 GCF_047461815.1 Synechococcus sp. R6-10 | reverse complement strand
ATACTGACCCGCTTTGACATACGGGGCAATATCCATCGTCCACGCGCGCCGACGCCCAGGCGCCTGCGCATCGCCCCAGTCGCGCCACTGCTGGAAGGGGAACATCTCGTCGTAGTCGTTCACATACATCATCGTCGCCAGTCCAATCTGCTTACCATTGGACAGACAGGTCGTCTGACGCGCTTTCTCACGCGCCTGTGCAAACACGGGGAACAATATCGCGGCGAGTATCGCGATGATCGCGATAACAACCAGCAGCTCGATTAGCGTAAAGCCGTGCCGAGTTCTCATAGGAACCTCCCATGATATTGTGAACAAACTTATATTAAAAAGTGTTTAAAATATGTTAACAACAAGTTAAATTGCTGGGTAGCCCCTCTTCTACGCTGGGTGTTTGGAGCGTCCGTATTGTTCAGGGGCGCGATGTCACCCGCAACGCCTTTGCCGCGCAGGTGTGGCTGCGCAACGGTGGGCAGACACGGTTTATGGGAATCTTTGCCTATCGGGAGGGCGCGGTGTATAATATCGATGTCAAGCATTTGGACGCGCGCTTCGCTTGGTGGGCGATGCGCCTTACAGGGGAACTCGAGGATGACGCCTGATCTGTTGGAGCCTATTCAGGCTTGGGAGTCGCGCGTAGCGCAGAGCGCCAGTGAGTACCTCGCGCTGCTGCAGCCTGTGCTGCAGTCGTTGGGGCTGCGAGTGAAGACCATGCTATGCCGCTCGCAGCCGTCCTCTGC
>NZ_JANSHW010000622.1:0-888 GCF_047461815.1 Synechococcus sp. R6-10 | reverse complement strand
GGGCGGCTACATTATCCTGGTGCTGATCCGCTGGTGGCTGGCTCCCAAGCGGCTGCTGCAGACGGTGCCTTTGCTGGCTGGGATGCTTTTGGGCAGTGCCGGTCTTTTCCCCTTGCAGGGGTTGGCGATTGTCGGTGGCCCCCGTTGGCCCTTCCAATTGGCGGGTAGCTCCCTGCCGGAGTTGGGCACCGCCTTTGCCCAGACCAATGCCTTGAACCCCCTATTTGCCAGCGTGTTGATCCCGGGCCTGTTGATGTTGCTGCTCCTGGGCCATCGGCGCTGGCGCTGGGCGGTGATCGGCCTGTGCATCGGCATGGCCTCGCATCTGCTCTTGTCCGGATCCCTGTTCTATGAGGGGGTGCTATGGCTTGGATCCTCTGCTTGGTTGGGTCGCTCCTTCTTGCTCTTCAATGGCTTGCTCTGCCTGGGCCTGGCCTACTTGGGAGCGCAAGCGGCTACGGAATCTCAGTCCACGGCAACCGGGCTGGCGCTGAGGCGGTGATGCAAGAGTACAGCGGTACCATCCAGTTCCTGGATATTGAAGGGGGGGTGTGGGTGCTAACCCTGCCTTCCGGCGAGCACTACGCCCTTTTCCGTGCCCCCAAAGAGCTCTTGCAAGAGGGGCTAGAGGTCACCATCCAGGGACAGATCAGAGAAGACATGGTGACGGTGGCTCAGGTAGGGCCGGTTTTGGAAGTCAGGAGCTTCCGGCGGCAGCCCTAGCTTGGCTTGCGGCTCCGGCCATACCAATCGGGGATCCCCAAGCGGGGATCCCTGCTTTTCGATGTCAGAATGCTTTTACAGTCGCTTCAAACAAGATTGAGACACCTCGCTGCCGACCCTCACCCCTAGCTTCTCTTTAGTTAGGAGAGAAGGAAAGTTAGGAAG
>NZ_JANSHW010000621.1:0-510 GCF_047461815.1 Synechococcus sp. R6-10 | reverse complement strand
CATCCTGCCGGGCGACCGCGTGAAGGTCGCCCTGTCGCCCTACGACCTGACGCGCGGGCGCATCGTGTATCGGTACAGAAGCTAAGCGAACTACGGCGGGGGCGTCGCCCCGATGGGTTGCATGCGCGCGGCTTGCGTCGGGTATAATCCCCACTCGCGAGCGGGTATACTCATGCGCCCGCGTCACGGAGGCGATAACGATGAAGGTACGAGCATCCGTTAAGAAGATGTGCGCGAAGTGTAAGATTATTCGGCGTAAGCGCGTGGTTCGGGTCATCTGCGAGAACCCGAAGCACAAGCAGCGCCAAGGTTAGGAGGCAGATAGCGTATGGCGCGTATCGCAGGAGTGGACTTACCACGCGACCGCAAGGTGGAATACGCCCTTCCCGTCATCTTCGGGATAGGGCACTCGGCGGCGCGTAAAATCTTGCAGGCGACGGGCGTCGACCCGAACAAGCGCGTGCGCGACCTCACCGAAGAGGAGGTCGCCAAACTGCGCGCGGAAATCGA
>NZ_JANSHW010000620.1:0-1793 GCF_047461815.1 Synechococcus sp. R6-10 | reverse complement strand
CCGGCCATTCCCAATTTGGGGGTTGCGGGCGGGTTTACTTTCCAGCTTCAGGATCGGGGGGTGAACGATTTCAACCTCTTGGAGCAGACGGCCAACACCCTGTTTTTTGTGGGCAACTCGCCGCCCCCGCCGGGCCAACCCCCCTTGGGCTTGCGGATTAACCCGCCCACCTTCAACGCCAATTCGCCGCAGCTAGAAGTACAGGTGGATCGGGAGATGGCCCAGTTGTTGGGGATCCCTCTGTTGGATGTCTTCGGCACGCTGCAGACGCTGCTGGGGGGCACCTACGTCAATGATTTCGACCTGTTCAACCGCAACTACCGGGTCTATGTGCAGGCGGATCAAGCATTCCGAGGTAACCCGGAAAGCATCGGCCAGTTCTACGTGCGGGGTGGGCAGGGGCAGCTCTTGCCGTTGAGCACCCTGGTTCAGGTGGAGGAGACCACCAGCCCGGCCATCATCAACCACTTCAACCTCTTCCGCTCGGTGGAAATTCAGGGCAGCGCCCTGCCGGGCTTTAGCTCAGGGCAAGCGATTCGGGCTATGGAAACTCTAGCCGCCCAGTTGTTGCCGCAGGGGTTTGGCTTCGAGTGGTCGGGCCTGTCGCTGGAAGAAATCGAGTCGGGAGGACAGGCGCCGCTGATCTTTGCTTTGGGCTCGGTGTTCGTCTTCCTGGTGCTGGCGGCGCAATTTGAGAGCTATGTGGATCCCTTGATCATTTTGTTGGCGGTGCCGCTGGCGGTTCTTGGGGCTCTTTTGGCGCAACTGCTGCGGGGCTTGACCAACGACGTCTTCTGCCAAGTCGGGTTGGTGATGTTGATCGGGCTGGCCAGCAAAAACTCCATCTTGATTGTGGAGTTTGCCAACCAGTTGGTTGCCCAAGGGATCCCCCTGGTTAAGGCTGCAGTGCAGGCGGCAGAGACCCGCTTCCGCGCGATTCTCATGACGGCCTTGAGCACCATACTTGGCATTTTCCCGCTGGCAGTGGCCAGCGGGGCCGGGGCCGCCAGCCGTCAGTCTCTGGGCACGGCGGTGATCGGCGGCATGTTCGTCTCGACAATGCTCAGTTTGCTGGTGGTGCCGGTGCTCTATGTCGTGATCAAGGGGATCCAGGTGCGAATTTTGGGGGGATCCCCTTCACCTGTGGATCTGGCGCATTTGCCGCCGCCGGAGGATCCCAAAGAGGTGCTGCCTGGTGGCGACAGCGTTGGGTAGCAAGAGGGATCTGCTTGCTTCTTCTCTTCTGGCGGAAAAGCGAGTGGGGGAAGGGGGCACCTTTCATCCACCGCAGGCCCTGTCCTCGAGCAGTTCGAGCTCGGCTCCGCCGGGCATTTTTTCCCAGAACTGAGCCAGGTGTTGCAGGCCCACAAAGCCCAACTGCCAGAGGATCAAGGCTAGAGGGCCGTGCTGCTGCCGTTGGATCTTCAGGGCCAAAGCCAGTTGTTTGGGCTTGAGGAGCTGCTGCTGGGCAGCAAACTGGCAGAACTGTCGATCCCATTGGCTGAGGGCCTGTAAATCCGGCAGGGTCGGTTCCATAGGTTTGGCTGGGCAGGAAACCCATCGAATTGAATATTGAATCTCGAGGCTCGGGATCCCCAGTGGAGATCCTGCGGATCCCTTGCAACAGGTTTCTTCCAGGGTACGTGAGCGCCCAGGCATCCCCAAGGCCAGTTCGGGCAGAGAGCACTGAGCTTTGTCGCAAAGCTGGCTTATAGATCCTGGCAGGACGGTCTATCCCCAGGGGTCGTCGTCGAAGGGACTATCTGACCAATAGCCACTCTGCTGGGATGGGG
>NZ_JANSHW010000619.1:0-505 GCF_047461815.1 Synechococcus sp. R6-10 | reverse complement strand
AGCAGAGCAGGCTCAGGGCTACTGAAAGCCCGCTCCGTACCGCTTTAGCGGTCGGAGTCGGGTAGTTTACTAGCTCAAACGACCCTACTCCCTACAACCAGTCGCGTAGCTCTGAGCTGGGGATCTCACGGCGCTCCCCGGTAACCGTGAGAAAAATCGTGAGAAAAATAATGAGCGGTTTTGATTCCTGTCCTTCCCTCTTCTTGAGAGAGAGAACTCAGATGGGATCCCTGTGGGCTAAGGGGCTTGTTGTTGATTTTGAACAGTAGGGATCCGGCGCAAATTCAAAAGCACCATTGCGCTGAGGGGGCGCGTGTTGGCCAGTAGCCCCACGATCAGCAGCAGCCAACTGTTCAAGGTAGTATTGGCCAGCAGCCAGCCCATCAACAGAGCCGATCCTGCCCCTTCGGCAACTGCCGCCAAGAGCCAAGCCCGGCCACCTTTCCAGCCCTGAGACCACAAGGCCCATTGCAGCCCACCGACGCCAACCCCCACCAGCAAACCG
>NZ_JANSHW010000618.1:0-931 GCF_047461815.1 Synechococcus sp. R6-10 | reverse complement strand
TCCGCGCCACAAGCCCCGCGAGAGTCGTTGGCTGTGGTTCTGACGCCATGTCAGCCCTGATTGCACGCTCGTCGGGCAAAAAAAGAGACGCGCGGGCGGGGAACCCGTGCCGACGAATGCGTATCCAGCCCTTGCGTTCCCACCGTTTCACGCGGGCTTGAAGCGCACGATAACTCAGACGCACGCCGTTTCGCGCCAGACCGTGAAGCAGTTCGGCGTAAGTCGCTTCGCCCCGCGCCTGCAGAATCGAACGCACATGACCAAACACCCGTTCACGGCGTTTCATACCATAACACATTACGGCAACGCGGCGCGTGCGCGTTGTGGATGCGTATCGGCTGCAGCACCGTTGCGCGAAGTGGAAACCGACGGGCGGGCGGGTGCGCCCCGCGTGGAACAATCACCCCCCTGTGCGGTCAAGTTGACCGCACAGGGGGGGCGAAAAGCGGATGGGTGCAAGCAATCGCGGTGTGCGTGGGAGATGCACACGCGCACACTCGCTGCGTGCTTGTGCTATCCTGTGCAGGCGTTAGCGGCACACGGAGCAGGTGCCACCGTCTTTGGAGCAGTGCTTGCAATACTTGCAGTTCTTGCACGCTTTGCAGATCCCGTGTGGATTGCAGCGTGCAACCATCGGTTCCGCATCGCGTTGTGCAAGGCTTGCATACAGCGACGCACTCCCCAATGCGACCAGCACGGCGAGAACGCCAATCGTTAGGTTTCGCATACCCATAAGTTTCGGCAAAAGTAGCACAGTTCCTTTTTTTTGGCGCGCCGCAGCTCGCCGTTCGGGATTTCAACAAGCGTTCGCCATGCACGGCGCGTTCCAGCGAAGCTCGGCTGCTACAGCGCGCGAATTAACTATCGATCCGAGTCTTAAAAGCCCCCCGTAGTACGGTTTTCGGCACTGCACAGGTTGGGGGGGGTAGCA
>NZ_JANSHW010000617.1:0-1605 GCF_047461815.1 Synechococcus sp. R6-10 | reverse complement strand
AGGTTGGCCCGCAGGGGATCGGCGCGAATGTGCTCCGGATCCCGCAGCCCCAGGATTTGGCTGAGGCGGCTGCAGGTTTGGGGGTCAGCCGTGGCGGTAAAAGCGGCGATGGGAAAAGAGGGCTTCACCGGGGCCAGAGCCGGGCGCAGCAATCCCAGACGGCGGTAGTCGGGCCGGAAGGATCCCCCCCAATGCACCAACGTGTGGGCCTCATCCACGATCAGGCCGTTGATGTGCACCTGAGGCTGTTGCAGCCGTTGCCAAACGGGGGGGCTGAATAGGGTCTCCGGCCCCAAATAGAGCAGGCGCAGTCGGTTTTCCTCAAGGGCCTTCAACACCCGCTTGCGCAGGGCTGGATCCAGTTCGCTGTGGAGACAGGCTGCCGGCAGCTTGCGTTTCCAGAGATCCTGAACTTGGTCTTCCATCAGGGCGATCAGGGGCGAGACCACCAGCGTCACCCCTGTTTGCAGCAGGGCTACTAGCTGAAAGCACAGGGATTTGCCAAACCCCGTCGGCAACACCACCAGCGCGTCGCGCTTGTCCAGCAGAGCGCGGATCACCTGATCCTGCGGTGGGCGCAGCGTCTCGTAACCCCAGTGTTGCTTGAGGGCGCGCTGAATCTGCTGCCAATCCTGCAAACGGCAACCCCTTCTTCAACACTCTCTTCCAGCACTCTACGGCAATTCCAAGGGAAAAAAGAGCAGGGCGGAGAAAGGAAAGAGCCTCTCTTCTCGCTCCTCACTGCTTAGGCCGTGTGGTGCCGATGCTCGCAGGCTTGTGCAATTCTAGAGCTGGAGCCTACCTGCTGCTCCACAGCGTTCTCGGCCACTTCCATGACTGCCCTCGACTCCTCGCGCCTGCTCCAGCCCAGAACGGCCTCTGTTCACCGTCGCACTGGAGAAACGGATGTCCAAATTCATCTGAACCTGGATGGCAGCGGGCGCCATGAGATCGATACTGGGATCCCCTTTTTGGATCACATGCTGGCCCAGCTCAGCACCCACGGGTTGATCGATTTGCAGATCAAGGCCATAGGGGATCTGCACATCGACGATCACCACACCAACGAAGATGTGGGCATCACGCTGGGACAGGCTCTGGCGCAGGCTTTGCAGGATCGGCGGGGCATTCATCGCTTCGGCCATTTTTGGGCGCCTTTGGATGAAGCCCTGGTGCAGGTGGTGCTGGATTTTTCGGGTCGCCCTCACCTCAGCTATGGCCTGGAGCTGCCCACAGAGCGCATTGGCCGCTACGAAACCCAGTTGGTGCGGGAGTTTTATCAGGCGGTGGTCAACCACGCCCAGCTTACCTTGCACATTCGCCAAGCTGCCGGTCTCAACGCCCACCACATTGTCGAGGCCAGTTTTAAGGCGTTTGCCCGTGCCCTGCGCATGGCTGTAGAACGGGATCCCCGCCGACAAGAAGGGATCCCTAGTTCGAAGGGAGTACTCTAGGCATGAACTGGCCACGGAGACTGTTGGCCTTGGCTCTGGGATTGGGGACAGTTTTCTTCAGTCTGGGCCAGATGGGGGGTGCAGAGCGCTTGGGGGTGTTTCTGCCGCCTTTGTTTGATTGAGTTCTCCTTGCCCGTGGAGGATCTGGCCC
>NZ_JANSHW010000616.1:0-2814 GCF_047461815.1 Synechococcus sp. R6-10 | reverse complement strand
TATCATTCAGCAGTACGGGGGCACTGTCGATAAATACATTGGCGATGCGATTATGGCCGTTTGGTTCCATGTGCCCCAAGCCAACACTGCTTCTCTGGGCACGGAAGTGCCGGGAATTCACCTCGATGTGAAGTCGGTTTTGCAGGCCATAGCGAAGCTGTTTCAAATGACCGAGCAACTGAACGGTGAGTTTCCGCTGCCTTCTCCCATTCGTCTGGGGGCAGGGGTCAACACAGGCTCGGCAATCGTGCGCCAGGTGGGCAACAACACCCGCCAAGAATATACGGCTCTGGGAGATACGGTGAATTTGGCCTTTCGCATCGAGAGCGCTACCCGCACCCTCAACGCCGACCTGGCGATCAGCCAGGACACCTATACCTGCTTGGCCAAACAGCTGGGGCAGGCAGCCGCCTGCTTCTCCCATCAGGCTGTGGAGATGAAGGGGTATGCCCACCGCCATCAGGTGTACTACTGCGATGTGCGGTCTTTGCAAGCCGTTCTCAGCCCCTAGACTTGGATCCGACTACCCAGAGACGTCTTGCCGCTGTCTGCTGTCTGACAGAGCAAGGTGGGGGATCCCGCTGTTCTTTTAGAACCTCCTGCTGCTCCTTGAGCCGATAAGATGGCAAGGCCCATTTCGACTGCACAAGAGCCTGGCCCATGACTCTGGTCAATCGCCCCGAGGTGGTGGCAGAGCTAACCGAACTCTACCATCAGTACGAAGCTGCCCTGACGAGCAATGATGTGCCCACCCTGAACCGCCTGTTTTGGGATGGCCCCCAGGTGGTGCGCTTTGGTGTGGGGGAAAATCTCTACGGGGGAGACGAGATCAAGGCTTTTCGCCAACGGCGTCCTCCCACGAATTTGGCCCGCGAGATGCTGCGTTTGCAGGTAGTCACCTTTGGGGCGGATTGCGGCTCGGTCACCTTAGAGTTTCGCCGTCCGGTGAACGGGATCCCTCGCTTGGGCCGCCAAAGCCAGATGGGGTACAGGTTCCCCGATATCGGCTGGAAGATTGTCTCTGCCCACGTGTCGTTTTTGCCGGAAGATCAGGGGGAAATGCTGCGCAAAAGCTGCGGATCCACCTCGCCCACATAGGTATTCAAGCCAATGGCTGTGGCGATCAAAGCCCCGTCCACCTCCACCCGCCGATACTGGGAGATGGCCTCTGCCAGGGGCACATCCACCACCCGCCGATTTTGCCAGGCCACCATGCGGTCGTATTTGCCTTGGGCGATCAAGTCCACAGCAGCCACCCCAAAGGCTGCTCCCAGCAGGCGATCCAGAGGAGAAGGCGTACCTCCCCGCTGCAGGTGGCCCAAAACCATAACCCGGGTTTCGATGCCGGTGCGCAGGGCGATCTCATTGCCGATGTAATGGCCAATGCCGCCGTAGAGAGACTGCCCCAGGCTGTTGGTGTGGGTCACCGGCTCCCCCGACTCGGTGCGAACCGCCTCTGCCACCACCACAATGCTGAAGTTATTGCCTCGCTCTTTGCGGTCGCGGATTCTTTTGCAGACATTCTCCAGCTTGTAGGGAATTTCCGGGATCAAAATCACATGCGCCCCCCCGGCAATGCCAGCGCTGATGGCAATGTGGCCAGCATCCCGCCCCATGACTTCCATGACCATGACTCGGCTGTGGCTGATGGCCGTGTAGGTGAGCTGATCTAGGGCTTCCACAGCCACGCTCAGAGCTGTGTTGAACCCCACCGAATACTCGGTGGCACCGACATCGTTGTCGATGGTCTTGGGGATCCCGACAAAGTTCCAATCCCCCTGCAGGGCCAGTTGCCGGAGAATGGCCAAGCTGCCATCCCCCCCCACCCCGATCAGCGCATCCAACCCAAGCCGGTGGTAGCCGGTGATCACCTCTGCCGAGCGATCCACCAAGCTGCCATCGGGCATAGGGTAGGCGAAGGGGTTGCCTTTGTTCACGGTGCCCAAGATGGTGCCGCCGTAGCGCAAAATGCCGGAAACCCGCTTCACATCCAGCAGCTCCGCCTCCACCGGTCGAGCCATGAGCCCTGCCGTCGCATCTTTGATGCCATAAACTTCCATGTCGTAGTCGCGGGCCCGCCGCACCACCGCTCGAATCACGGCGTTGAGGCCGCCACAATCGCCGCCGCTGGTGAGGATCCCGATTCGCTTACGTTTGGGCATAGAGCTCTAGTTAAAGAAAGGTGAACATCCTGAACAGAGATAAGGGTCTATATCGCTTGCAGAGAATCCCTACTCAATCGCAAACTACGGATGTGATCCAGTCGATCATTATCCCGATTATCTTGGTTCAATCAGCTCTGGAGAAACACCTTCTGGTTGGGGGAGTGCTGAAAAAGAAGAAATTGAGGGATCCATACAGCCCAGCAAGATCAGGTCAGCTTGCGTTCCCGGTGGGGTTTGGGGTTGGCGATCAAGCCCAGCCGTTAAGTATTCTTCACAAAAAGAATTAAGAAACATTGCCGCACAAGCTGCCGATTAGGAAAGACTTCTATATCTCTGAGGATAGATCTTTCCAAAAAAACTTGGGGGCAACAATCCACTCAAAAACTGAAATTATTTGTTAAGCAGGGATGATCAAAACCTGGTCAACCCGATGATAGGGATGAGGATAGAGATAAGGCATCCAGTCTGATTTGGGAGCAGTACCATGACTCAAACCATTGCCCAGTGTGCTCTACAAGGGGCCTCAGAGTTGCTCAGCCGCTACCGGCAGGGAGAGCGCCATTTTCCCCAGTCCTGCTTGGAGTATGCCTTTTTGAGGGGGGTCGATCTGCGAGGGGCCAATCTCGAGGGATCCGATTTGCATGGGGCT
>NZ_JANSHW010000615.1:0-704 GCF_047461815.1 Synechococcus sp. R6-10 | reverse complement strand
ATCGGCGCGTTGCGCTCTCATTTGATGAGGGCGAAACTTTCACCACGATTCTGAGCTGAGCAGCCGTTCGATCTTCTCCAGCGCGGCGCGCACGGGTTCGGGCGGCGGCGCTCGCGTTGGATCGCCCACGCTGCTCAGCCACTCTTCCAGCGCGGCGCGTTCCGCTTCGTCCAACTGCTCCAGCAGCTCCCACGCGCCGCGCGGGAGCAGCGCGAACCACAGATCCCAGATGCACTCATGCTCCGCCGCTGGCATACCGAGCAATTATACGCTGCAGCTCGGCTTGCAGTCGCTGCTCAGCTTGCTTGGAGACGCCCAGAAACGGGCGTGCGGGCAAATTGCGGCTGGGATCGCCCTGCTGGTGCGCCCGCGCATACGGCACGCGCGTACCCCAAATGAGTGTGAGCTGATCGTGCGTGCGCACAGCGTCCGCGCTGGCAGCCAGCACGACCACGCTCTGCTTGAGACGCCCCGTATCCACGAGGATCTTACTCGCTCGCGTGCGCCGAACACGCGCAGTGCGCTGGAACCCCGCTTGGGGGTTGCGCGCCCGCACAGTGAGTCCACCTCTTGCGGTTGTGCGCACAACGGGACGCGCCGCGCGACCGCCGACCTTGCGGATGGCTTGCTGCACGCTCTTGCGCAGCGTGCGCGGCGAGAGCGGCTGCCACGGGCTGCCGTCAGGCGCGACGCTCCGTTCAAAT
>NZ_JANSHW010000614.1:0-610 GCF_047461815.1 Synechococcus sp. R6-10 | reverse complement strand
GATGAGCGCAGGAACTACTAGTGAGTCATCCATTCGACTGAGTGCCTCACATGCCACTGCACGAACCCACTTCGTGCTATCTCCCAGCGCTTGGATGAGTGCAGGCAGCGCTTGCAGATTGCCTATCCGCCCTAACGCTTCGCAGGCTTCCACGCGGACGCTGTGGTCGTCGCTGTGGAGAGCCTCAATCAGCGCGGGTACGGCGGGTGTACCTATCCTGACTAACGCCCAACATGCTGCCTTGCTAACGCTGTAGTGAATGTCCGTGAACATTTGAATAAGCGCAAGCACGGCTTGAGAGTCGCCAATCTCACCAAGTGCGCGGCACGCTACAAACCGAACCCTCGAGTCTCTGTCTCGCAGCATCTCGACAAGCGCAGGTACGACTTGCGCGTTGCCTATCTGTCCCAGCACTGCACATGCACCTGCACGGATAGATGGGTCGCTGCTTTCAAGTGCGTGGATTAGCGCAGGCACGGCGCGATTGCCTATCTTCGTTAGGGCGTCACTCGCTGCCCAACTAACGTACTCCCAGCTATCTCCCAGCATTCGAACAAGCGCGGGTACAGCCTGCGAATCGCCAATTTCACCCAGTGCCCTACACGCCGCT
>NZ_JANSHW010000613.1:0-867 GCF_047461815.1 Synechococcus sp. R6-10 | reverse complement strand
CTACAGATCCTGGGATGGCAGATCTCGATCCCCCCGCGCACCTATCGTCAACTGTTGGAGCAGCCTCTTTCCCCCCGCTCCTGGAGCCTTTCCTTCGTCTCGCCCACCAGCTTTCGCCACCGGGGCCACCATCTGCCGCTGCCGATCCCTCGCAACCTGTTCCACAGCTATTTGCGCCGTTGGAACGATTTTTCCGGCCTGCCCATCGAGGTAGAACCTTTTCTGGATTGGGTGGATGGGGAAGTGGTCATCCAGCGGCACCGGCTGGAATCGGTCAAAACCACCGCCGGCCGCCAGGGATCCGTGACGGGATTCATCGGCTGTGTGCAGTTGGCTGTCTCCTCCCGTGCGCCTGAGCTGTTGCAGCAGCAGCTCCAAGCCCTGATCCACCTTGCCCCCTACTGCGGCACCGGCCACAAAACCCCCTTTGGGCTAGGGCAAACCCGCCTGGGTTGGTTGGCCGAAGAGCTACCCGCCTCCCCTGTCCCTTCCCGGGAAGAGCAGGTGGCCCAGCGGATCGAGGAGCTGAGCGCCCTCTTTCTCAGCCAGCGGCAACGACAAGGGGGATCCCGCGCCGAAAAAACTGCCCAACTGTGGGCGACGATCCTGGCCCGCCGCGAAGGTGGAGAGAGCTTACAACAGATCGCCGCTGATTTGGAGATGCCCTACGAGACGGTGAAGACCTATGCCAAGCTGGCCCGCCGCTCTCTCCAGTCTGGATCCCAGGACTACTCGTCGAGCAGTCTTCCCTAGATGACTTGAGGTACTTTGTTGAGCCTGATACATTCACGCTGGACTCTCCTGAACATGGTTCAGGAAAGAAGCGATCGCATCCTGCCTATCTCTGTTCGCGTCAGCGGGACGGAG
>NZ_JANSHW010000612.1:0-1999 GCF_047461815.1 Synechococcus sp. R6-10 | reverse complement strand
CCTGGGGATGGGCTGCAGGATCTCGGCCAAAGCCAAAGAACCCCAGGGAAAGCACCCTAGGGCAAAGGCCAACAGATGAAAATAAACCGGGCCGGGATGCCCATCTGAGCTGGTGAGGATGCGCCATTGGTAGCGCCCAAACTCTTCCACCCATTCTGGCCCCCGTTGCACCCCCTCCAACGCCAGCCAAGTGAGGGGAACAGCCACAGCTAGGCTGAGGAAAACCAGGCTCTCCCCCCATCGAAGGGGAGGATCCCGTTGCCAGAGCTTGTAGAGGATCCAGATAGCCAGGGGCAACACCAGCCCCACCGGCCCTTTGGCCAACACTGCCAAGCCCAGGGCCAGCGCCCCCACCGCTCTCCACCTGCGTCCAGAGTACCCGGCCCGCCAGGCCTCCTCGGCGGCCCAAAGGGATCCCAGCCCCACACCCATGCCCAGGTTGAGTAGCGGGTCGATGAGACCAGTTTTGTAAAAAAACAAGGGCAGGTAGCCTGTCAGCAGCAAGATCCCCCATAGGCAGCCGAACCCCATCCCGCCCAGACAGGATCCCCACCCCACCAGCAGCGCCACCGTGATCCCGCCAGCAAAAGCATTGGGCAAGCGCGCTGCCCCTTCGTTCATCCCTAAAACAGCCATGGACAGGGCCTGCAGCCAAAAAAAGAGAGGGGGCTTCTCGAAAAAAGGCTCCCCGTTGATGGCCAACGAGAGCGGATCCCCGCTGGCCAGCATCTGCCGCGCCAAGCTGGCGTAGATCAGCTCATCCCAGTCGAACAGGTAGGGGATCCCCTGACCTACCCACAGCCACAGGCCGGCCAAAAGCCCCATCCCCAGGGATCCCTTGAGGCGGCCCAGAAAGCTAGGCATGGAAAGCTTCTGAAGACACCACCCGGCCCACGCTCTGAGGCGAGCGCAGGAGGCGGAGCAACTGGGCTGCCAGAGCGGATCCCTCTGTCTCTACCGGAATCTCCACCCCACACCAACGGCTGGAGCTACCCTGCAGGGCAGCTATCCACTCCGGGGCAAGGGATCCCCGCGCCACCCCGATCAATTGCGGCAGAGGCTCCCGACGATACAGCCCAATCCAGCGCAAGCCCAGTTGAAAAGGCCCCGGTCGGAAACGGGGGTTCAAGCGACCATCCGCCTCAAACTTGCTCAACATCACCTGCAGAGAGCAGATCTGGCGAGTATTGAGCGCAGGAGCCGAAGGCACAAGGCGGGCGCGGAACGTGGCAACCATCTCCGCAAAGGGGATCTGAACGGTCTGCTCTTCTCCCGGCGCAGTGTCGAACGCATAGCCGTAGGCGGGGCTGTCCCAGCCGCCTTGATCCCGCAGTAAGACCTTATACCGCTGCCCATCCCCTCGCAAGCGCAGCTCCAGACCGGCAAACTCCGATAAGTCCAGCGGCGGCTGACAATTGCGGGTGCGCGTGGAAACAAACCCCCCAAAGTTGGCCGTGGAAACCTGGCCTGCGAACAGCAGCTCCTCCCTTCCCCAGAGCAGTTGGCTTTGGCTCGCCCCGCCCATCACCACATCGTCCAAAATGCCCCAAAACCGATGCAAATCCGGGTTGGGCCGGCGAAAGTCGAACAGCATCCGCTCCGTTTGCCCACTGCTGCGCAATTGCTCCAGATAAGCCTTGGCCGTTGGTGGATCCCCCAAACCTAGGATCACGGTTGCTGTCGCCCAATCTGGCGTATGGCTCACCTCCACGCCCTGCTGCCGCAGGGCCTCCGCCAACCCGTCAGGCAAACCTTCCCCCACCACCCCTATCTGGATAGCGACCGGCTCGGAAAGAGAAGGTGGCACAAAATCATCCTCCACGGCCTGGAACCCATTTTGAACCCGACGCCACACCTCAGCCCAAGGCAGGGCCTCATAGTAGGTGAGCGTGTTCCAGAACCGCCCCAGATCCCAAGGCATGAGTCTACCTGATACATTCACGCTGAACTCTCCTGAACATGGTTCAGGAAAGAAGCGATCGCATCCTGCCTATCTCTG
>NZ_JANSHW010000611.1:0-1059 GCF_047461815.1 Synechococcus sp. R6-10 | reverse complement strand
CCCTTGTTCGGCGCAGATCAGCAGGGTCTGATGGCTCAGGGGGGATCCCGTCCACAGAGGGGAAAGAAAGCGCGGGTAGGTCGCCCCTTGTCGCTGCAGCCGCCATTCGTATTCTCGCCACCCCTCCTCGTAGCGGCCCAGGGTCAGCAAAGCCGTGCCCAGGTTGTAGTGGATCTCCGGCCAGTGGGGGGCCAACTGCAAGCTGCGCCGATAGGCTTCAATGGCCGCTTCCAACCGGTTTTGTTCCTGCAAGATGGTGCCCAAGTTGTTGTGGGGCTGGGCATCCCTCGGCAACAGCGAGATGGCCCGTTGCAGACAATCGGCGGCCTCTTCCAGGCGATCTTGCAGGTGCAGGCAGTGGCCGAGGTTAACGAGAATTCGCCCCTCCTGGGGTGCAAGGGCGAGAGCTTGGCGAAACCAGCCTTCCGCTTCCTCAGCTTGGCCATCGAGCATCAGGGCATTCCCCAAAGCTGCCAAGGCATAGACCTGGGGAGGCTGGGCTGCTGCTGCCTGTTGCAACACCTCAATTGCCTGGGCCAATTTCCCCAGGGTGAGCCAACAACTGCCCAATCGGAAAAGCAATTGCCCATCACCGGGGGCAAAGGCCAGGCCCTGTTCGTAGGCTCGCGCCGCTTCCTCTGGGTTGCCAAGCTGCATCCAGGCATCGCCCAGATCCTGCCAGGCCGGCACCCAATCCCCCCGCAGGTGCAGAGCCAGTTGCAAGGGGGTCAAAGCTTGGCGGGGATCCCCCATCTGGAGATAAAGGGATCCCAGCAACGCCTGAGCAGCGAACAAACGCGGCTGGGCGCGGGTAAGCTGCCGGCAGAGGTGCAGAGCAGCTTTCAGATCCCCCGCCTGTCGGTAGCGTTGAACCCACGTCAGAGCCGCCTGCGAAGAGGATGGGATCTCGGATCCCCGCTCTGGATTCTGTGACTCAGCCGCTTGCCGATTGTCTTTCCCTCGCCCAAAGCCCCGTGGCACGTCTTTGCCTGATACATTTACGCTGAACACTGCTGAACATCACTGTTCAACTATGCAGCGATAGCATTCTGTTTGTTT
>NZ_JANSHW010000610.1:0-4510 GCF_047461815.1 Synechococcus sp. R6-10 | reverse complement strand
TTCATCAAAGCGCATTCCTCCCGACACCGACCCTACGGGTACAGTGCGGGGCTCCTGCGATTTCTAGCTGAATCTATTTGAGAGAGATAGTCTCCTCTGCCATGCGCTGCCCCAGACAACCACCCCCAACCCCTCTTCCACCCTGGGAGAGGAAATGCCTGCTCTAGGGGATCCGGGTCCGCAACAGTTCAAGTGGGCTAATGGGGGATCCCCCTCGAGAGGGGAGAGACTCAGCTCAGCAATATCCGTGCCTAGTCAAAGCAGAGGGCTATTGTTAAGGAATCTAAAGTAAAGTTGAGCTTTTGATATCACTGTTGCCGTCTTGTTACCGAAAGCGCTATCGTCTAAGCATCAAAGCTTTTTTCAAAGCTGCTTTATGGGCCCTGGAGGAGCGACCCCTCTGGGGCTTCTTCCATCCGGCTGCAGCTGAGAGGGCAAGGGATGGCTTTATGGGGTAGGGATCACTCCTCGGCGGACGGCAGGCCCCAGGGCGTGGCTGCCGATGTCAGAACGGTAGTAGGCCTTGGGAAACTGCACTTGCTCCACAGCTGCGTAGGCTTGGCGCAGGGCCTCGGATAGGGTTGCCCCTTGGCCGGTAAGACAGAGAACGCGCCCGCCATCGCTCAGGAGCTGCTTGCCTGCCTGGCGGGTACCCGCATGAAACACCAACGCCCCCGTGGTGGCAGCTGCATCCAAGCCGGAGATGGGGATCCCTCGCTCGTAGGCATCGGGATAGCCTGGGGCTGCCATCACCACGCAGGCGGCATAGCCGGGTTTCCATTTGAGCTGGATTTGGGCCAGCCGTCCTTCTATACAGGCCAGCAGCACCTCGTCCAAAGGGTTTTCCAGCAAGGGCAGGATGACCTGAGCTTCGGGATCCCCAAAGCGGCAGTTGTACTCCAACACGTAGGGATCCCCACTGGGCGTGATCATCAAACCGGCATAGATCACCCCCTGGTAGCGGATGCCCCGCCGTTGCAAAGCCTCCAGGGTGGGATCCAGGATCTGGGTTTGGATGCGGGCCAACCCTTCTGGAGTGACCAGGTGATCCGCAGGGGCATGAGCTCCCATGCCGCCGGTGTTGGGGCCAGTATCGCCCTCGCCAAGGCGCTTGTAGTCCTGGGCAGGTGGCAGCGGCACACAGATCTGGCCATCGGTTAGAGCCAAAACCGACACCTCCTGGCCGGGGATAAACTCCTCGATCAGCACCTGATCGCCCGGCTTGGCCAGGGCTGCTTCCAGGGCTTGCACGGCTTCTTCCCGGTTTTGGGCAACGGTTACCCCCTTGCCGGCAGCCAGTCCATCTTTTTTGATGACCACTGGGAAACTCTGGGAGTCGAGATAGGCCACAGCGGCAGATAGCTCAGCAAAGCCGGTAGCGCGAGCAGTCGGGATCCCGGCCTCTTGCATCAATTGCTTAGCCCAGAGTTTGCTTCCTTCCAGTTGGGCAGCGGCGCGGCTAGGCCCGAAAATGGGCAACCCTGCTGCCTGGAAGGCGTCCACGATCCCCTGCACCAAGGGCAGCTCTGGCCCTACCACCGTCAGGCGGATCCCTTGTACGGTAGCAAACCGCACCAGGCCTTCAATGTCGGTAGCCGCCAAAGCCACGGATTGACAGCGGGGCAGCTGCTGCATGCCGCCGTTGCCGGGGGCACAGTAGATCCGAGTAACCTGGGGAGACTGCAACAGCTTCCAGGCCAGAGCGTGTTCTCGCCCCCCAGATCCGATGACCAGAGCCTGCATGGTGTGCTATTCCGCTGTTTCTAAACCCAGCTTGCCTGTTTTCCGAACATCCCCCATTAGACCATGTTCTTGTACCATTTCTGGGGTGTTGGCGCACTCCGGTCAGTGGACGGCGAGAGAACGGCCCCGCCAAGTCCAGTTGCGGCCGGTGGTGGTGCGGATGGCCGAAGCCAAGATGATGGCCGCTGTCGCCCAACCCCCCACTGCCGTTAGCCACCAGTAGCAGAGGGGCAGATGCGCCCAATGCCGGAGCAGAAGCCGGATGGCCAATTGGGCCAGGATCCCTGCCAAGCTGGCCAACAGCACCTCCAGGGATCCCGTAGCCCCAGCCAGGATCACCCCCAACCAGGGCAAGCTGCAGATCCCCAAAACCGTGACCATCGCCAACACGGCCAAGGCCCAGTTGCGCTCCAGGCCCAGGAACCAGTTTTTGGTCCACCCTTCCCAAAGGGCAGCCCCGTTGGCATACATGCGGCTGCGCACCCGCGGCCCTCCCAGGCAAATTTGCAGGCCCAACCCCTGGGCTTTGATCCGTTGCCCCAGGGCCACATCCTCGATCACCACATCGGCCACTCCGGCATGCCCGCCAACTTGCTCGTAGGCAGAGCGCCGAAACAGCAGGAAGGGACCAAAGGCAAAGGCTTTGGGGTTGTCGGGATCGTTCACGGCGGCAAAGTTGTAACCCACCGCCAGGATGGTCATCATGATGGGTTGCACCAGCCACTCCGCCAGGCAACCGCACACCAATTGCGGCCCTACACTCACCAAGCCGCTGCCGCTTGCCAGCAAATGTCCTAAGGCCGCTTCAATGGCACCGGATCCCAGCCGCACGTCGCAATCCAGAAACAGCAAGTAGTCGGCTTCTACGCGGGCGACGGCTTGGGCACAGGCCCAGTTTTTGCCCACCCACCTTTGGCCTTTGGGACGGGGATCCCCCTTGAGCAGGTGTAGGCGCGGATCTTGCCGTTCGGCAGCCAGGGCTTGGGCCAGCTCCCAGGTGGCATCCGTGGATTCATCGTCCACCAACCACACCTGTAAAGGGGCAGAGGTGCTGTCTAGAATGCTGCTCAGGCAGCCCACCACGTTCTCGGCCTCGTTGTAGGCGGGCACGATCACCGCCAGCCGCTCCATCCCAGCCGCGATTTCCCCTGCCTGTTCCGCCGGGGGATCCCTCAGCCAGGGGGAAGCCCGCAACGCTCGCCTCAGTTGCAGGGCCACTAGGGCAATCGCCAAAGCTGTTAAGGACAATACCCCCGTTAGGATTTCTCGGATCCCCACTCCTGCTTCCCTCGTTGTTTAGATGTGCTCAGGAACAGATTCCCACCTCTAATGCTCTAGCTCTGGGATGGCCCAATGATTTTCTAGGCAGACAAAACCCCCTCTACGATATCGCCATAGGGCCGGGGAAAGATTAGCCAGACCTGGCGCTGGGTTTCCACCAAGGCACGCACCAAAGGGGAAAGATGGGCAATTTCTTCATAGCCACGCTCGGTTTTGAGCTGGATCCCTTGGTCATAAAAGCTATAGCCCTGGACATGGGCAGAGCGGATGCCCAAATAGCTTTCAGGATCCAGCCCATCCCGCAGCATTTTGGCCTGCACAGCAGCCACCAGGGTTTGGCGTTGTTCCTCAGACAACTGGGTAATGTTGCGGGCCTTGAACAAATCCCGCTCCAAGTAGCGCCGCGACAGATCCGCCAAGATGGGATCCTTCCCCGACATGGCCCAGAGGCGCATGGGGTAGCTGAAGATGATATCGTCGGCAGCCAAGTAGAGGGGGAGCGGCAACTCGAAGGGATCCCCTTTTTGGGCCGCCAGCGAGGCCCAGCACCAGGCGCTGAGGATGGGATCCAGCTCAATTTCCCCCCTTTGCAAGAGAACCTGCGCCCGTTTGAACAGCCGATCCAAGATGAAGCGGGCGCACAAGCTTTTGGGATGTTGGTAGACCTGGGTGTACATGAAATAGCGCACCACCAGGTAGTGCTCGATGGCCCCCAGGCCTTTGCGGGCGGGGATGGACAGGGATCCCGTCTCCGGGTCATAATCCAGCACCGTTAGGATGCGATCCAAGTCCAGGTGGCCGTATTGGGCACCCGTGAGCAGGCTATCCCGCATCAGGTAATCGAAGCGGTCGCAGTCCAGTTGGCTGGAGATGAGTTGCCCCACCAGCGGCAGGGGAAACTGCTTCTGCAGCACTTGCTGCATCTGGGCCGGCAGTTGGGAATCAAACTCCGCCAGCAGCGTCCTCACCTGGGGATCCTCCCGGAGAATGCGGGCCGTCCAAACCTCGTGCCGGCAGCCGAAGATCTCTTCCCCGGCATGGCTAAAAGGGGCATGGCCAATGTCGTGCAGCAGAGCCGAGGCCAAGGTTACCGCCCGATAGGGACGCAGCTCCGGGTGGCGATGGGCCAATTTGTCGAACAGCCGCCGCGTTACCTGCAGCACCCCCACCGAATGGGTAAAGCGGGATCCCTCTGCCCCGTGGAAGGTAAAAAAGGCCGTGTCCAACTGGCGAATGCGGCGCAGCCGCTGAAAGGCCGGTGTATCGATCAAGCGAATGAGCAGAGCCTCAACCGCGTCCCCTCCATTCAGGCTGATGGCGCCATGCAGGGGATCGTGGTAGGTGCGGGACTTGCAAAACCGTAGCGGCATACTCCCACCATACCTCGCCAATTTTGGGATCCTTGGCTAGCCTGTCTGGGGGTGCTTCCCGCCTCGCCCTATCTATGCCCGCTTTCCCATGCCTCTCTCTGCAAAGGATGCCAGCA
>NZ_JANSHW010000609.1:0-4500 GCF_047461815.1 Synechococcus sp. R6-10 | reverse complement strand
GGTTACGGATGGTCGGTTGAACCATGCGGGCGAGTTTCTCATCCCCGGTCTGCTCTTCCTGTATATTGCCGGTTGGCTGGGCTGGGCGGGGCGTTCTTACCTGATCGCGGTTCGGGATGAGGATAGCCCCGAAATGAAAGAAAGCCTGATCGATGTACCGCTGGCGCTGCGGTGCTTCCTCACGGCTTTGGCTTGGCCCGCTGCTGCTTTTAAGGAAATTGCCAGCGGCGAAATTCGAGAGCCGGAAGCGGCTGTGCCCATCTCCCCCCGCTGAGGAGCTGAGCCCGGCTTTCTAACTCGATTTATTTAACTTTTGAGAGGCGTCTATGGCTGATTTCACCAAGTTTCTCACCACTGCTCCGGTGGCATTTATCCTGTTTTCCAGCTTTGTTTTTGCCCTGTTCATCGAGATCAATCGCTTCTTCCCCGACATTTTGACGTTCTGAGTGTAGGCCAGGGATCCCCAGCGCAACCTACGCCCGGTGGGATCCCTGCTTTTTTAGGCTTTTTTCCATCCTCCTTTGAACTGGACACAGAGTTGCTGAAATGGTCGAACCCAATGCCGATCCTGCTCCGTTGAATAGGTTGAACATGAATAAGGGATACGTCACCGTCCCTGAGGGAGATCCGCAAATTGGGGATCTCTGGACACCGATCAACCACGCGCCTGTTGTCCGGCTGTTGATCGACTGGCTGCCCATCAACCGACCGGGATTGAGTTCCATTTGGCGGGGCTTGGAAATCGGTATGGCCCACGGCTATTGGCTGGTAGGCCCCTTTGCCAAGCTGGGGCCGCTGCGCAACGAGCCCATCGGTCTGCTGAGCGGCTTTTTGGGAGCCTGTGGCCTGATCTTGATTCTGACGGCGGCCCTTTCTCTCTACGGCACTGTCACTTCGCAGCGCAACATAGGGCCGGTAGGGGGATCCCAATCTTGGAGCGAATTGGCCGCTGGCTTTTTGGTAGGGGGTATGGGGGGGGCGGTCGTCGCCTACCTGCTTTTGCTGAATGCAGATCTCCTTGTCCCCGCATCTTAACTGGAGCTATTGGCCATCCGTTGGATCATCCACAACGTCTTTAATCGCTTCTCGAGCATCCTCGACTCCAGGGTGGGTGGCTGCCTTTGTTTGCTCGGCCTTACCTTCCAGCCTTTCACGCTGATCGCTGGCCAGCTCACCCACAATTTCTTGGATTTTGCTCTCCAGATTCTTGGCAGTAACTCCAACTGGCTTTTCAAGGCTCATAACATCAGCCCCTTAACCGGCTTTGCCCTGTCTACTCGATAGCACCTTTTCTCTTTGGGCCTCGTGATCCAAATCACCTGCAAGGCAGCAAAGAGGGTGGGTCGGGCTGGCAGACCAGAGGAAGCTTGTCTTAGCATGGACTGAATTCTGCAATGAGCCGATAACAGCGGTTCTAGAGATTTTTCTGCCTATCTTTCGTGAGCTGCTGTGAACGATCTGCTGTTCGAGCCCACTTCCGAAAGGCCCTCCTTGGCCGAGATTCGCCGCCTATCGCCCGCAGCCTTGGCCTACTTGGGAGACGCCATTTACGAACTGCATGTGCGGCGGCAACGGCTATTTCCTCCGGATCGACTGGAGCGCTATCATCAGCAGGTGGTGAGGCGGGTGCGCGGCTCGGCTCAGGCTAAGCTGCTGTTGGCCCTGTTGCCCCATCTCAACCCCGAAGAGCAGGAAATTGTCCGCTGGGGTCGCAATGGCTGCGGTCGCCCACCCCGGCATCTGCCTCTGGCCGATTACCAAAACGCCAGCGGCCTGGAAACAGTTCTGGGCTATCTCTACCTGGCCAATCCCGAACGGCTGCGCCATATCCTCGCCCTCACTGATGTTTTGGCTGAGACCCTAGGCGAGTGGGAAGGTTAGGATAGTCTTTCCGTCTTTCCATCTTCCACGCCCATGCCCAAGACTTCTCAGCGCAAACCTGCTTCACGGCTGTCTCGCTCGGGCAAACTGCAGCCGCGAAGGGCAGGGCAATCCGTTAGCAAGCGGGTACAGCGGCCCAAACGCCGAGACGGGGATCCCAAGCTTGCCACCCAAGAGGCTCCGGTGAAGCCCATCCGTCGCGACGCGCAACGGCAGTGGCCCCAAGGCAAGATGGCTCCTCAACCAGTAGGCGAGCTGGATCCCGGCCTCTCCACTGGCGAGACAGGGATCTTGCCAGGGGAAGTTCAGCCTCAGGCCGACGGGAATCCGGAGACCGAGCTGGAGCAAGAGATTATCTACGGTCGCCAGACAGTACTGGCTGCTTTGAAAAGTCAAGCCACCCTCAATCGGGTTTGGATCTTGCCGAAGTTGCGCTACAGCCCCCAATTTTTGTCTCTGTTGGAAGAAGCCAAAGCGCGGGGCACCGTTATCGACGAAGTGTCTCCAAAGCGGCTGAACGCCCTCACGGCTGGCGCCAACCACCAGGGTATCGCTGCCCAAGCCACGCCTTATCAGTACGTGGCCCTGGAGGATTTGGTGGAAAGAAGCTGGCAGGCCAGCCCCAATCCGGTGCTGGTGGTTCTAGACGGGATCCAGGATCCCCATAACTTGGGAGCCATTGCCCGTAGCGTAGAAGCTTTTGGCATGCAGGGGATGGTGATCCCACAACGGCGGGCAGCAGGAGTCACCTCGACGGTGATGAAGGTGGCGGCAGGAGCCCTCTCTACCTTGCCGGTGGCGCGGGTGGTGAATTTGAATCGGGCTTTGGAATACCTCAAAGAGCAGGGGTTTTGGGTTTATGGCACCACCAGCCGAGGGGCTGACCCCATCTATAGCGCCGATTTTCAGCGGCCCATTGCTTTGGTAGTGGGATCCGAGGGGGAAGGGATTAGCCTGCTCACACAGCGCCATTGTGACCAACTGCTGTCCATTCCCTTGGCAGGCCGTACTGAAAGCTTGAATGCTTCTGTGGCCGCCGGCATTGCCCTCTACGAAATCCACCGGCAGCGCTCTCCCCACCACCTCAAACGCCCTGAGGTTGATACATTCCTCAACAAATCGTCAATAAAAGTAGTAGAATCTAGGGGATTGCAAAAGGACATCCAATGATTGCTAGACTTGATAATGGGGGATGGATCCCGTGAGCAACCCTTTGGTCAGTCTGTTGGATAAGCTGCGCGGCCTGTCGGTCTGGATCGAGATCACCACCGAGGACTGCACCTACTACTACGGCCCCTTCTCCGATGAAGCTGAGGCGGAGCGGCTCAAAGGCCACTACATCGCCGACCTGCAAAAGGAAGGAGCCAAAAAGATCCAGGCTCTGGTGAAGAAAATGCGCCAGCCACAGTCTCTGACGGTGACCCGTACTCCGTCGGGAGCCCGTTCCTGATGTCTGCTACGGCTTATCAAGTAACCCTTCATCACCGCGGCCAAACCTACCGCTTCCCTGCCTCTGCGGATCAGACGGTTTTACAAGCTGCTCTTGAACACGGGATAGAGCTGCCTTCCTCTTGTCAGGCGGGGGTTTGCACCACCTGTGCGGGGCGGCTGAAGTCGGGATCTGTGACTCAGACAGAGGCAATGGGGATTGGCCCAGAACTGCAGGCTCAGGGCTTTGTGCTGCTGTGTGTAGCCTATGCTACCTCCGATTTGGAGGTGGAGACCGATCAAGAGGAAGAGGTTTACCGTTTGCAGTTTGGCTCCTAACCGTGCCGGATTTCTGTTCAGGTCTACTTGTTAGTAGGTGTTGTAGTCATTTCGATTCAAACTAGGACACTGTACCCACAACTAAAACCTTGGTCGCGTCTTCGCGTCAGCGTTGCGGAGCAATAGCGTTGCGGAGCAATAATGCAGGGGCCCAAAAGGTTTTTCTCAGTAGCCCGGCTGTCTCAGCCTAATCTGAAAATACTACATTAGTTTATATTGTTGGATTCTTAGTGTTAGAAGTTATCGAAAGTAAGTCTGTTTCCTTGGCGAGATCAGTTCTCGACTCCTGTGAAGTTGCATTTGTTGCACCTATCTCTGCCGTTGAGCTCGCCTCTCTCTGCCCCGCAACTGGAGCAATCCCTCTGTCAGCAAGTTGACCGGGAGCTGGGCCAGCCGGCTCGGCTTCTGCGCTGGAGCTTGACGGCGGTGGAGGGGGATAGAGCCTGGGTTGAGGTGGTCGCCACCACTGATGAGGGCTACTCGGATTTAGACTAGGACAACTCACTCTTAGTCAGCTTCTTGACAGACGTCTGCAAGAGTTTTCCCAATACCCCAGTGGTCTCAGACCAATCGAGAACCAACAGTTTCATTGCTACGTTAAAGAGATGGTTCATATTGATTGATGGAAATGGCTATCGGTACCCTTGCCCATTTTTGTCGTTTGGCCAATGTCTGTCTCTGCATCTGAACCAACTCCGGCTCCACTGCTGGCCGAGCAGCACCCCCCTGTCGCCCTCACCATCGCTGGATCCGACAGTGGTGGGGGAGCAGGGATCCAAGCGGATTTGCGCACCTTTGCTTTCCATCGGGTACACGGTACCTCTGCCCTGACCTGCGTGACTGCCCAAAATA
>NZ_JANSHW010000608.1:0-1468 GCF_047461815.1 Synechococcus sp. R6-10 | reverse complement strand
CAGATTTTCAAACGGCACCCTCAGCAGGTGGGCTCGGTGGATCTGGCGGAGGGTTTGCAGGGTGGGCTGGGTGGAGCCAACGTAGCCGATCCGATCCAAGTAGGCCCTGATTTGGGAGGGGGTCAGTGGCTCTAGCATCAGCACAGAAGCCGGTTGGCTGCCAAGCAAGCTTTTGGCCTACCCTAGCCTTGCCCCGGATCCCCGGCCAGAGCCAGAAGAACAGTTCACTGGAATCTGAAAGACGGCATCTTTTCCCCGGAGCCGATTTTTCTGTGGCTGTAGGGATCCCTGATGAGTAGGAGATGGGCAGAGGATTCTGGTGGACGGCCAGGCCCAAGCTTGCCCAAGATGGTTTACAAGACCGTTCAAAGCAGGTGGGAGCACTGTCGATGGTTGCTGCCCAAAATCCAGCCCCCGATGAGCTTTTTTCCATCACGCTGAAGCTCTTTGCCATCTATCAAGAAGTGATCGGACAAACCGAGATGCGCCTGCAGGTGAGCCCCGGTACCACCGTCGGGCAACTGTGCGATCAACTGATCCAGCGCTACCCCAGCTTGGCTCCTTGGCGCTCCCAAACGCGCTTCGGTCTCAACCTCAATTTTGTAGCTGCCGACACTCCCCTATCGGCGGGAGACGAAGTCGTTCTGATCCCTCCGGTCAGCGGGGGCTGAAAAGGAGCAAAAGGAGAATGCTACGATAGCGGCAAGAAAAAAAGAAGGCGAAGCGTTACATGGCAGAATACACTCGGTCGATTTCCTTTTATGGGCGGGAAATTGACATCAATATTGGGCTGATGGCCCCTCAGGCAGGGTGTGGGGTTTGGCTGACTTCGGGCGAAACCTCGATTTTGGTTACCGCCACACGGCAGCCAGGCCGGCCTGGCGTTGATTTTATGCCCTTGTTGGTCGATTACGAAGAGCGCCTCTACGCAGCGGGGCGGATCCCAGGGGGATATCTGCGGCGAGAAGGCCGGCCACCGGAACGGGCCACTTTGATCTCTCGCTTAATAGACCGACCCATTCGTCCGTTGTTCCCAGAATGGCTGCGGGATGATGTGCAGGTGGTGGCCACCACCCTCTCTGTAGATGATACGGTGCCGCCCGATGTGTTGTGTATTTTGGGAGCCTCGTTGGCCATTCACGGTGCTCGCATCCCCTTCAACGGCCCGGTGGCGGCGGTGCGGGTGGGCTTGGTCAAGGATGAATTTATCCTCAACCCCACCTATGCCGAAATTGAGGCGGGCGATCTGGATCTGGTGGTGGCCGGCTGTGCCGATGGCGTGATCATGGTGGAAGCCGGGGCCAACCAACTGCCGGAAAAGGATGTGGTGGAGGCCATCGAGTTTGGTTTTGAGGCCATCCAGGAGCTGCTCAAAGCCCAACAGCAAGTCCTGGCGGATCTCAACATCACCCCGGTAGAGCTGCCCCCTCCCCCCAAAAACGAGGAGCTGATTGCTTTTGTGGAAGAG
>NZ_JANSHW010000607.1:0-3218 GCF_047461815.1 Synechococcus sp. R6-10 | reverse complement strand
AGCTACAAGCTCAAGCCCATCACCACATGGGGCTCCTTCTCAACCGGAAAGAAACGACCGCTCAAGCCCGTCCGTTTGTGCCCCACATAACCGTGGCCTTCCGAGACCTAACCCCCGCCCACTTTCGCGCCGCCTGGCCAGAGTTCAAGACGCGTTCTTTCCAGAGTGCGTTTGTAGCGTCAGCTTTGACGCTCCTCCTCCACGACGGCAAACGTTGGCAGGTTTTTGCCCAGTTCTCGATGGGGGAATAATGGGGAACAGAAGAGGGTTGCCAACCGAAGCAGCCTACTCCACCCAGTGAGCGGCCATGTATTCCGCCAAGTCCAACACCCGCTGGGAGTAGCCCCACTCGTTGTCGTACCAAGCCATGACCTTGACCAGATCCCCATCCAGCACACTGGTCATCTCCGCATCCACAATGGCCGAGCAGTCGTGGCCGCGGTAGTCGATGGAGACCAAGGGAATATCCGAGTAGGCGATGATCCCTTTCATCGTGGTTTCCGAGGCTTCCTTCAGGGCAGCGTTTACCTCCTCGGCAATCACGCGCCGCTCCGTCTGCACCACCAAGTCCACCAGAGACACATTGGGCGTGGGGACCCGTACCGCCACCCCATTCAGCTTGCCTTTCAGCTCCGGGATCACCAAAGCCACCGCCTTGGCAGCCCCCGTGGTGGTGGGCACCATGCTCAATGCTGCTGCCCGGGCCCGCCGCAGATCGCGGTGACCACCATCTAAGATCCGCTGGTCGCCGGTGTAACTGTGGGTGGTGGTCATGGTGGCACGGAGGACGCCGAACTTGTCCAGCAACACCTTGATGATCGGGGCGAGGCAGTTGGTGGTGCAGCTGGCGTTGCTGACAATGTTGTGCCGCACCGGGTCGTAGGTGTGTTGATTAACACCGTAGACAAACGTGGGAATGTCTCCCCCCTTGGCCGGGGCGGTGATCACCACCTTTTTGGCCCCCGCTTCTATGTGCTTAGAGGCACCCTGGTAGTCGACAAAAACACCTGTAGCTTCAATAACAAGATCCACCTTCCACTCTTTCCAGGGCAGGTTGCTGGGGTTGCGGTCGGAAACGGCATAGATATGCTTGCCGTTCACCACCAAACCGTTTTCTGTAGGCTCAACGTCTGCTCCCTGCAACGGCCCAAGGATGGAATCGTACTTGAGCAGGTGGGCAGCCGTGCGAGCATCTGAGGTGTCGTTGATGGCAACAATGTCCAGGTTGGACTGGGAGCGACCCAGCCAACAGCGCAAAAAGTTGCGACCAATGCGACCAAACCCGTTGATGGCTACCCTAACCACTGCTCCTGACCTCGCTGCTTGAAATCTCTTGGGGGCTGCTGCCTAGCACATGATATCGCAACCCCTGAACATTCTGAAGACAAAATTTGGGATCCAAGGGGTTGTCTTCGTGGACGTTGACCTGCAAACCTATGCGGAGCAGGGATTGAGCCTCTTTCAAGCGGGATAGCGCTGGTGCAGCAGAGCCATAGCCGAGGCTACATTTTCTACCCCTCGCTGCTCCAGAAGATCCGTGAACATACTATCCAGCCAGTAAAGGTGCTCGCTGATGATCTGGCTCCAGGCGCGGTAGAGTTTCACCTGGACTTCCAGGGGCAGCAGGATCAGCCCTTCGGTGGAAAGGCGTAGGGTTTGCACCTCGGTCATGCTCACTGCCGTAAAGGAGCGCCGCCGCCCCGTCAGCAGAGAAAGTTCCCCAAACAAGCGCCCGGCGTGCAGCGTGGCCAGCCAATAATCTCCCGGATGTCGCACGTACTGGCGACGCAGCTCCACCACTCCACTGAGGATCATGTACAGGTCACTGCTGGGATCCCCCTCTTGAAAGATCACCTGGCCAGGAGAGAAGCGGCTGGGCAACAGGGCTGCCGTCAGCGCCTTCCACTCGGCATCTTCCAAAGATTGGAAGAGCAAGTGCTCGCGAACACGCTCAAACGGATAACGGGGGCTGCTCATGATGTCGGTGGGCCAGAGGGGTACCTGAGGCCGGCTCCGTTTCATCCTACCGCTGCCGGCAGGGTATTGGGAGATGGGAGAGAGTTGTCCCCAAAGAGTATCTAAGATGCAATGGAAAAGGTAGGTCGCTCCCAGGGATCCCATGCAGCCTGGCTCAATTGTCCGCTGCCGCAACCGCGAGTGGGTGGTGCTCCCCGCTGATTCAGAAGAAATTGTGGTGCTGCGGCCCCTCACCGGCACCCCAGAAGATGCGGTTTGCATTCACCGACACCTGATGAACCTTGTGGGCGGCACCTTGCCCTTCGAGCGAGTGGAGCCTACCGCCTTTCCTTGGCCCTCTGGGGATCATCCTGCCGATGCCACCAGTACCCTTCTCCTCTGGCAGGCGGCCCGGCTGATTTTACGGGAGGGCGCAACTCCCTTTCGCTCTCTGGGGCGCCTCTCGATTCGGCCACGGGTATACCAGTTTGTGCCCTTGCTCATGGCGCTGCGCCTCGATCCGGTGCGGCTGTTGATTGCCGACGACGTGGGGGTGGGCAAAACCATTGAGGCCCTGCTGATAGCCAGAGAGCTTTGGGATCGCGGCGAGATCCGACGCCTTTGCGTCCTGTGTCCCCCTTACCTCTGCGAGCAGTGGGCCAGTGAGCTGGCGGAAAAGTTTAACCTTGAGCCCGTGATCCTCCGCTCGGGAACGGTGGGACAACTGGAGCGGAAAACCCCCCCTGGGCGCAGCCTCTACGAGCACTTTCCTGTCCAGGTGGCCAGCATTGACTTCGTCAAGACCGAGCGCAACCGCCACCCATTTCTGCAATTTTGTCCTGAGCTGGTCATTGCCGACGAAGTCCATGGGGCAGCGGCGGCCCATGGCAAAAACCAGCAGGAGCGCCACAGTCTGCTCAAAGCGGTGGCCCAAAACCCCAACCGCCACCTGATCCTGCTGACGGCAACTCCCCACAGCGGTGTCGAAGAGGCCTTCCGCTCGCTGCTGGGGCTGCTGCGGCCCGAGTTCGAGACATGGGATCTCCAGGATCTCAACGAAGACCAACGCGTCCAGCTAGCCCGTCATTTTGTCCAGCGCACGCGGCGAGATATTCGGGAAACTTGGCAGGAGCTCACCTGTTTTCCAACCCGGGAAGCTGAAGATGAAACCTACACCCTTTCTGAGGGGCAGCGCAAGCTGTTCGAGGACACCTATGGGTTTTGCTCGGAATTGGTGTGCACAGGGCAGCAACTAGAGAAGC
>NZ_JANSHW010000606.1:0-705 GCF_047461815.1 Synechococcus sp. R6-10 | reverse complement strand
GCACCAACACCAAGGAGGAGGCCATCGAAGAGTTGTTGCCCTGAAGGATCCAACCTTTCCCTTCTTGCCCCCTGGAGCTGGCCGGGGGGCTTTTTTCCCTGGGCTGGAGAGCTTGACTCTAGTCATCGAAACAGGGGATCCCAGCCCTAGGAGAGGTCGATCACCCGGATCAGTTGTTTCAGCTTCTCCATCACCCGTCCGGAGCGAAGCAGGTCTTCCGCCTGTTGGATCCCTTCTGGCAAGGATGGAGCAAGCCCGAGGAGCCACAGATAGCTGCCCCCATTCCAGAGAACGGCTGGGGTGAGTTCACAGGGATCCCCGCTGAGCACCTGCTGCATCTGCCGGAGCAGCTCTTTCTCTCCGGAGAAGGGGATCTCCGGGCCTGCCAAGTGACAATCGCGAGCCTTCAAGAGCAGCCGTTTCCCGCCCTGGTTGAGAATGGCCGCCCGTTCCCGCGGCAGGTCGCAACTGCCTTCCAAACCTTTGACGGTGGTAAATTGCCGGATCTCCCGCAGGGCAAACAGCTCCAGCATCGTGGCCTCGGTGGGCGGATGCACGTACCCGGCCACCAGGTGAAAGGGGCCTTGGTAGGGTGTCCAGACCAGCTCCAAGGTGGCCAAGGGGGGGCGCTTGCCGATTTGATCCCGGTAGTCCATCAGGGCCTGAGCCTGGGGAAAACAGGTGGGCAAATACAAAAATCCCAGC
>NZ_JANSHW010000605.1:0-1498 GCF_047461815.1 Synechococcus sp. R6-10 | reverse complement strand
CCGGATGGCCTGTGGATCGAACTGCACGGGCGGTCGGAAGCAGGAACCCGCCGAGACGACTGCGCAAGGAGCTATCCGTGCGTAGCGTGGTAGGAATCTCCGGCCTTTAGGCAGGGGAGGATGTCAATTGCAGAGAGCGAGTACCTTTGCTCAACAGGGTTGAGATTTGTCAACTCTTCTATACAAACCTTCTCAATCCCTTTTTTCAACAACCTTGTAGTCGGTAGAGTGTAGGGCATCTTCTGGGAACAGGCGACGTCAGGATCCTTAACCCTTAGCCGCCAGGTGATATCGGTCACCGCCCTGAAGCTCTTTTGGATGCAGGCTGTGAGTGAAATGTGGCCCCCCTCAGATTTAGGAGATCGCTCAGCCATGCGCAACCTCTCTTCCATCTTGCTGTTCGGGATCCCTTTGGTAAGCCTAGGCTGGACAGGGATCCCGGTGGTGGCCCAATCCGCCAATCCAGCCCTCTGCCAGCAATTTCCCCAAGACATTCGCTGCACCCTCTCTGCCCCCAGACAGGTGGGACAAGCGCCGCAACCCACATCCCGTCCTCGGATTGCAGTCTTGGACTTTGATTTCAGCAGCCTCAGCAATCCCTACAGCTTCCGCGAGGCTTCTCGGGGGGTGAGCGACCTGTTGGTGGATCGGCTGGTGAGAGATGGCACCTTTTCCGTCATCGAGCGCTCGCGGCTGGACGCGATCTTGGCCGAGCAGAACCTGGGTCTATCCGGGCGACTGGATGCCAACACCGCTGCTCAGGTAGGCCGGATCCTAGGGGTCGATGCGGTGATCCTCGGCAGTGTGACCCAGTTTGATGTGTCGGTGCGCCGTTCTGGGGGTGGGGCACCGGTCTTGACCCCCTTTGGCAGCTTCCCGCTGGCGGTGGGGGCTGAGTCGGTGGATGCCGATGCCAACGTGCAGCTGAATGCCCGCTTGGTGAGCACCAGTACTGCCGAGATCTTGGCCGTGGTCGAGGGCAAAGGCAACGCCAGCCAGTCGGATAGCACGGTCACGGTTGCCGGCTTTGGCGGGGGATCCGCCACCAGCAACGAAGAGAAGCTGTTGGTATTGGCAAGCCAACAAGCGGTGGAGCAAATTGCCCAGCAGTTGGCCGGTTTTGCCGGGCGCTTGGCAGCTCAGCCTCGCTCTCTGCCAACGGTTGACGCCTTGGTGGCGGATGTCTACGGCAACCAGGTGATCCTGAACAAGGGCAGCCGCGATGGCTATCGGGTGGGATTGATTCTTTCTGTGGAGCGCGTCGTCCGCGAGGTGAAGGATCCGGCCACGGGGGCCGTTTTGCGCAAATTGACCGAGCCAGCCGGACAGATCCAACTGACGGAAGTGGATGACGGCTCCAGCGTGGGACGCATTCTCAGCGGGGCAGGCTTCAAGGTTGGGGATGTGGCCAAGCCTGTCCAATGAGCTTTCCCAAGCCCTATCCTCAGGATCCCTCGATGGGAGCAAAGCCCTGCCGTTGCGTGTTTTCGGTTACGGT
>NZ_JANSHW010000604.1:0-1174 GCF_047461815.1 Synechococcus sp. R6-10 | reverse complement strand
GCGAATGTGATTGCGCTTTTGGGGGCTGCTGTAAACCAGCCTAGAGGTTCGTGGTTGGCTTGCCAACTGCAGAGCTACCGAAAGCCCGCCCTGTACTGCGAAGCAGTCAGGGTCGGGTAGTTTACGCCCGTTTTCTCACTCTATTCGCCTTTCAAATTTCTTCTAAGATGCGAAACTGCACATGGTTAATGGCCAGCTCCCCAATTGAGGCTTGGTCGGTGTTGATCGTCTCGAAAGGGATCCCTTTGGCGATCTCGGCATGGGTCCAGGGCAAGCCCATGAAGTAGCGCTGCGAATAGGGGCGCTCCCCCCGATCGTCGGGGTTCGACTCCATCGGCACCCAACCCCAGCCGGGCAGATAAAACTCAATCCACACGTGGTTGTACTGGGGAAACAGCGGGATCCCTTTCAGTTCTGGGTGAGGTGGGCATTTGTAGCGCCCCACCGTGCGGCAAGGGATCCCATTGAGGCGGGCCAAAGCCAACAGCACCCCCACATATTCGCCACAAGAACCGGAGCCACGCCGCAAAACCTCATCCGGCGGATCAATGCGAGAGGTGACCCGGTAGGAGAGCTTGTCGTAAACATAGGCCCGGATATTGAGCATTTTGCGCAGCAAGTTGGTCTCGCTGCCAACGGCCAGCCGCGCTGCCTCTCGGACAATCGAGGTGTCCATGGCCAGGTAGTCATCGTCCACCAAGTAGCGATCCCGTAGGTCTGGGGGCACGACGGCATCTTCTACATCCAGCGGATCGATGCAGTACTTGATACTGTAGAGATCCAGCACCGCCCGCCAGCCAAACAAGCGCACCTCATGGGCCCCCAGGGATCCCAGCGAAAACACCGCCACCTGTTGGCCGGATTGCTCTTCCACTTCAAACGGCAGACCTACCCAGTGCAGGCTGCGCACCCGTTGGCGAAGGCTGTTGCAGGGCAAGGCAATTCGCCAGACCAAATCGGGCAGGAAGCGCGGCTCTTCTTGGGCAATTTCTTCCACATAGGTCAGCTCCACCCGATAGCCGTGGGAGAGGGTGTAGGTGGCGCGTTCCCCCAGACACTGGGGCTGAAAAACTACCGGACAGGCAATGGGGGAATCCTCGGCCTCGGTTCCACTGCCGCCAGAGGGGTCGGGGGAGCTAGGGGGATCCAAAGGCCGCAGGCGTAGGGGGGCCAC
>NZ_JANSHW010000603.1:0-1840 GCF_047461815.1 Synechococcus sp. R6-10 | reverse complement strand
AGCTGCCCTTTTCAACAGAGCGGGTGAGAAAAGATCTGGAGCTCTATCGCAGCAGTTTGGATCGCATGAAGCAGGCGCGGGCTGTGGTCGAGGAGATGGTAAAAGCCGCCCGGCGTCAGCAGGAACGCCGCCAATCGGCCGCCTCTTTGCCCGAGACTTCCCTCGGCGACCCAAGCAAGCCTGGCAGCTAAACCCCGGCCCTAAGCCAGATACTGAGCCCAAGTTTCCACCACCTCGGGGGATCCATACCAGCGCCGTCCACCCCGACCGGAATGGTAGCAGTTGGGCAGAGTGAGGTTAACAGCCCCCTGCAGGTGGGCAGCCTCGATGGGGGTAATGCCATCGCCCCACAATTCCCCCTGTCCAGCCGTGAGCCAATAGCTGTTGTAGGCCAGCCAAGCCAGATAATGCTCCTGTCGCCACAGGGATCCCAGACTCAACCTCTGCCCCTGGATGACCCTGCCCGCCACGCACACATATTTGACCTCGGGCCAAAAGGCCCCCGGATAGTGGGTGTTGACAAAGTCCAAATTGCGCTTCGTCCAGCGCTCCCGGCTGGTGTGGGGGGATCCCAAGCTAATCAGCGCAGCGACCTGCTCCCGCCCCTGCCACACCTGTCCCCCATAGGGCACGGCTCCCAGGTAGATGCGGGCAATCCAGCCGCCGGCGGAGTGGGCCACCAGGTTAACTCGGTCAACCCCAAACTCAGCGCAGGTCTTTTGGATGGTCTCTCGAAGGGCCCACAGGATGGGAGTGACAGGCCTTCCCCCCAGCGTGGGAAACCAACTGCGCACCTGCAACGGCACCACCCGTGCCGCATAGCCGCGGGCTTCCAGCTCTTGGCGCAGGGGCTCATACTCCGACGCACCCGCCAGATAACCGGGCAAAATCACCACAGGGGCCATACGCTAGCGGGGATACCAGAACATGCCTTTGATCCCCTCAGGGTCGGCGGTGAAGCCCAGCCGTTCGTAAAAGCTGACCACTCCCTGATCGGCAAAAAGGGTGATGTTGCTGATGTCTCGGGCGCGCAGCTCGTGGATCACCTTTTCCATCAGCCGCTTGCCCAGACCCCTACCCTGGAAATCGGGATGAACCACCACATCCCAAATGGTGGCATTGAAAGCGTGGTCGGACGTTGCCCGGGCAAAGCCGATGAGGCGACGGTAGCTGCCCCGCTGCTGCCACATCGACACCACCAAAAAGCTGTGCTGCAGGGCTTTTCTCACCTTTTGAATGGGGCGACGCGACCACCCCACCGCATCGCAGAGCTCCTCTAGCTCGTACAGATCCAAGTTGGGATCCAAGCTGAAGAGGATTGTCTCCCCTCGTACCACCACCGTTTCCTGGCGACGGTCGGCCCTAGCTGTTTGCGCCGGCTCTTTGGTTGTAGCAGCTCCTGCTGACCCGAACAGGCCCTTCCAAAAACTCATGTGAATCGCTGCCGAGTGAAAGCTCACCCCTACTTTGGGTGAGCGTGTCCTCAGTATAGCCAGGATCGGTGGCGGAATTGTTTCCAATTTCTAGGGATCCCCCCGAAGGGGGAACTGCACACCAGCGGCAGCTCACAAACCGTACAAGAGGGGTTTCCAATTTCTAGGGATCCCCCCGAAGGGGGAACCCGCATCATCCTCGTGTACGAGGCAGAGGAAGAAGAAGAAGGGTTTCCAATTTCTAGGGATCCCCCCGAAGGGGGAACTGTGCGAGGACGACCAATTCATCGATTTTATCCTGGAGTTTCCAATTTCTAGGGATCCCCCCGAAGGGGGAACCTCCTAACTAGGCAGTGAATACAAGGTCTGCCTATCTGTTTCCAATTTCTAGGGATCCCCCCGAAGGG
>NZ_JANSHW010000602.1:0-888 GCF_047461815.1 Synechococcus sp. R6-10 | reverse complement strand
CGTGCTGGTGGCCGTGACGACTCCTGCAGGTTTGGGGGCCGGCATCAGCTTCCGGGTGGAAATCCGACAAAGCCCCCTCACCCTCACCTTTGATTTCACTGCCGCTGCCGTCGGCTGTCAGCCCAACAGCAGAGCCTGCATTGGCACCATCCCCATCACCATTCCCACTTCTGCTCCCACCGGGGATTATGAGGTGACGGCAATGGTGGCGGATACCCAGGGCCGAATTGCTTCGGCCAAAGCTCCTTTACGGGTGTTGCCTGCGCCCAGTCCCTCCCCCTCGCCAACGCCGACCGGCACCCCCAATCCCTTTCCCTCGGTATCCCCTTCGCCCAGACCCAGTCCCTCTCCCAGTCCTTCGCCGACGCCCAGCCCCAGAAGCTTCTAACTCCCTCAGGCAGTCTCTCTTGTCGATTCAGGACTAAGGTAGCTCTTGAAGAACTCGCTTCAGGGTGGCGATCAGGTGTTCAATATGGGCTTCCTCGATGATCAAAGGCGGGGAAAGGGCAATGGTATCACCTGTAGTGCGAATCAATACCCCACGTTCGTAGCAGCGCAAAAAAGCTTCAAAAGCCCGCGCTGTCGGTCGGCCAGGGATCCCTTCCAATTCAATTGCCCCCACCAAGCCGAGGTTGCGCACATCGATGACATGAGGCAAGCCCCGTAGGGAATGGAGAGCCTCTTCCCAGAGGGGGGCAAGGCTGGCAGCCCGCTCGAACAGGCCTTCTTCTCGATACAGGTTCAGGGTGGCCAAGCCGGCGGCACTGGCAACCGGGTGGCCGGAGTAGGTGTAGCCGTGGAAAAACTCGATGGGGCTCCAGGACAGCGTCCTGCTGTTGTCCCCTGGACGGTGCAGGTCATCAGCGGAACCAGCAGCCTCCATGAAGG
>NZ_JANSHW010000601.1:0-1067 GCF_047461815.1 Synechococcus sp. R6-10 | reverse complement strand
CTGCCGCGAACCCCCCAAACCCCTATCTCCGGCCACGAGGGTCTTGCCCCTGCCAAACTGGGTACCCTGAACTTGGATCCTTCTTTGAACCGAACTCGCCAGGCGATCCTGCCCCGTCGAGCAGAAGAACCCATTCTCAAGATCGGCGAGCAACGGCAGCACACCAACCAGCCCATCTCCACCCTCTACGACTATCAGATGGACGGGCAACAGGTGGTTACTGTCTATGTGCGGGATCTGCCCATTGTCAGTTTTGTCGAGCACCCTGGGCTAGAACCACCGCTGATGCGGGCCATCACCCTTGTGGCCCAGCTCAACCAAATGGCCCAGGGATCCCTGAAAGACACCACCATCACCCTAGGTTGGGCAGGTTTGGAATTGGCCGAACAAGGCTTGGGTGTTCCTCTCTACACCATTCGGGCCAACAGCGAGGAATTGCTGCGCATCGACGCTGGAGTGCTGTTGATCGACAACCAGCGCCCGGTGGATGTGGCTGTTTTGGCTGCCAATCGTCTGCGCCGTCTGCTGCTCGATGCCCCGCCCATTGCAGCTCCGGCCCTGCCTCAACCGGCTGCTCTGACCGCCAAAGCCGCTGTTGCAGGTTCCAAGCCGAAAACAGCCCCTCAACAGGAACCCGCCCCTGTCCGCGTGGTTGGGCCTGTGCAAGAGGGCATTGCTTCTTGGTATGACCTGCACCCAACCCGCCATGAGATGACGGCTGCCCACCCCACCCTGCCCTTTGGCACCGAGGTACGGGTGACCAACCTGAAAAACGGCCGCCAGGCCGTGGTGCGCATCAACGATCGCGGCCCTTTTATTCCCGGTCGGATCATCGACCTTTCCCTGCGGGCGGCAGAGGTGTTGGGGATGGTGCGCTCAGGGCTGGCGCCTGTGCGGGTGGAAGTGGTGCAACGCTAGCTAGGGCACGGGTGAAAAGCGCTTGGAATCGGGGGAATAGCGCCAAGAAATGCCCTCGGGATCCCGGCTGCGGCTCCACTCTGGAAACCCGGTTTTGAATTTCCAGTAGGTAATGGCGGAAACCACCACCCCCAACCGTTCCGCCAACT
>NZ_JANSHW010000600.1:0-951 GCF_047461815.1 Synechococcus sp. R6-10 | reverse complement strand
CCTCCCTCCATGCGCACCACCCGGTGGCCGGCCCGCTCCACCAGATAGGGGTCATGGCTGGTCATGATGACGTAGCGGCTGCAGAGCCGTTCCAGGAGAAAGCGATCATGACTGATGACCAAAAGCCCCATCTGATGTGCCCGCCCATAGGCCAAGACAGCTTGCCAGATCAGGGCTTGGGTATTGGCGTCGAGCATGGCTGTCATCTCATCTGCAATCAAATAGCGAGTTTGTGGGTTGAGAACCCGGGCGATGACAACCCGCTGCAATTCTCCCCCGCTTAGCTCATGGGGATAGCGGTTGAGCCAACTGGGGGAAATGCCTAAGGTGTGGAGAACCTCTGGCTGGGGAGGAGGCCCTTCCCGCAAGACCTGAGCTATGCGCCAGTGGGGGTTAACGGCCTGCTCTGGATGTTGAAAGACAAGCTGCACTGGGCAGTACCCTCGCCGAGGCAAAGGCTGCCCTGTCACACTCACCCGACCTTGGCTGGGGGTAAGGTAGCCCGCCAGCAACTTGGCCAGAGTAGTTTTGCCAAAACCAGAGGGAGCCATCAGCCCTACGACTTCCCCAAGTTCTACTTGAAGGGTCTGATCTTGCACCACCCAAGGCAGATGCCGTCCATAGCGAAACCAGAGATGCTCACCCTTGAGCATGGATACACCTCACCCACCCTCCTCCAACCGCCCGCAGAGGCGGATGCTCAGCTCGACAGATTTCACTTGCCCAGGGGCAGCGATCCCCAAACAAACAACCCGCAGGCAGTGCCTCAGGGTCAGGCTGGTTGCCCGGCAGGGGAGCAAACTCATTTTGGGGCAGGGATCGCCACAGAGCTTGAGTGTAGGGGTGGCGCAAGTTTCCCCTTTCGAAATCCTGAGCCGAGGCCAACTCGACTGTAGTGCCCGCATAGAAGACTGCCACTCGATCTGCCACCGACAACGCCGCCTGAATATC
>NZ_JANSHW010000599.1:0-1657 GCF_047461815.1 Synechococcus sp. R6-10 | reverse complement strand
GAGGTTCGCCGGGTCCAGCTCACCCCGTCCGGGGAGGTGAGGATGGTGCCGTCGTCCCCCACCGCCACGAAGAGGCCGTTCCCGTAGGCCACGCCCTCGAGGAAGTTGCCCAGGTTGCGTAAGGTCCAGGTGGTGCCCGCCCCACCGCCGCCCCCGCCGCCACCGCCACCCGGTGCGCTCACCGTGAGGCTCAGGCTCGCCGTCTTGATGAGGCTCCCGCTGGTGGCCCTCACCTGAAGGTTGTAGGTGCCTGTGGCCACGCCGCTACCCACGCTGACGGTCAGGTTCTGGGACACGGCGTTGGACCCGGTCACGTTCACGCTAGTGGGCGAAAGAGTCACGCCGCTGGGAGCGCCCACCAGGGAGAGGTTCACCGTCCCGGTGAAGCCGCCCTGCGGGGTGATGGTCAGTTGGGTGGTGCCGCTAGCCCCCTGCTGGACCGCGAGGCTGTCAGGGCTGAGGGAGATAGTGAAGTCGGGGGAGCCACCGCCACCCCCTCCGCCGCCACCGCCGCCACCTCCCCCACCCGACGCGCTCACCGTGAGGGTCAGGTCCGCCTCCCGGGTGAGGCTCCCCGAGGTGGCCCGCACCTTCAGGCGGTAGGTGCCCGTGGGCGTGGTGGGCTGGGCGGAGAGGGTCAGGGAGCTCGTACCGACCTGGACCGTATCGGGAGAAAGCGTGAGGCCCTGGGGCACCTGGTCCTGCCCCGCCACTAGGGAGAGGCTCACCGTCCCGGTGAAGCCGTTCTGGGGGGCCGTGAGGGTGGTCTGGCCGTTAGACCCCTGCTGGACCGTGAGGCTCGTGGGGTTGAGGGAGATGGCGAAGTCAGGGGGCGCGTTCACGGTGAGGGTAAGAGCCCGCTCGATCACCTGGTTCCCGTAGGCCGCCCGCACGGTGAGGTTCCGGCTTCCTGTGGGGGCTTTCGGAGCCACCTACACCTCCAGGGTCTCCTGCACCTGCTGGCCTCTGGGCACGTTCAGGTTCCGCTGGACGGCGTTGGGGCTCAGCCAGGAGACGGGCTGCCCCCCCTCTAAGACGCTCAAGGAGACCTGCCCCTGGAAGCCGTTCTGCGAGGTGAAGGTGAGGGTCAGGGTCACGGTCTGCCCCTGGACCACGGCGGGATTCTGGGGCGAAATCCCCGCCAGGGTAAGGTCCGGCTGGGCCAGGGTAAGGTCCGGCTGGGGCTGGCCCCCGCCCCCGCAGGCCGCCAAGAGCAGGGCTAAACCGGTCAAGAGTCCGTACCACACGCCTTTACGCATTCCTGCCTCCTTTCCGGGACCCTGGGGTCCCTACCTCCATCTTCCTCAGGGGGGCTTACAAAAACCTTAACCACCCCCTCAACCCCCTCAACACCGGGTTGACTGGTTCTGTGGTTTCCCCTGGCCCTCCTTCCCATCCCCCTTGGGCTTCTCCTTGCCCTGGTCCTCCTGCTTCAGAGCTTGGTCCTCCAGCCTCTTCGTGAGCCCCTCCAGCAGGCGCTCCGAGAGCCCCAGGGCCACGAAGAGCCCGTAGGCGGAAGAGCCCCCCCATTGTCCCCCCCAGGCACCGGCATGTCAAGTCGCGATTTTTGTGGGTTTTTCTTCCACGGCCCAAAGCGGGCCCATGTCCAGGTAACGCCGGAAAGCCCAGTCCTCCGTGGCCCTCAGCATCACCACCG
>NZ_JANSHW010000598.1:0-3394 GCF_047461815.1 Synechococcus sp. R6-10 | reverse complement strand
TTTGGGGAAATGAGTCTTGGCTCAAAGCTTTGTTTCTGGGTGCAGTAGGGAGAGAGACTCTTTATTGTGAAGATGCTTTATTGTGAAAAATAATTGTGAAGATTCAGCGGGATCCCTTGCGCCAGCGGCAATAGAGTTTTTCCAACTCCACCCAGACCATAACCACGGTGCTGAAACCCAGGCAGATTAAAAGTTCAGTACGGCTTAGCTCCTCTGTTCCAAAAAAGCTGCGCAAGAAAGGCACATAGAGCAGAGCCAATTGCAAGAGCAGAGTGGTCAGGACCGCGCCCAGCAGGTAGGGGTTGGAGAAAGGGTTGGTCTCGATGGTGAGCTTCTCGTTGGAGCGCACGGCCAGCGCATGGCCCATCTGGGCGATACACAGGGTGGTGAAGACCATTGTGCGCCAGTGGGGGATGTAGGCTTCCACAATGGCCATCATGAGGATCGTGGAGATGGCGAAGACCACGCCGATGCGCACCATGTAGGCTCCCAGCCCCTGGGCGAAGATGCTCTCTTTGGGGTTGAAGGGGGGGCGCTGCATCACCCCTGGCTCCGCCGGTTCCAAAGCCAAGGCCAGAGCGGGCAGGCCATCGGTCACCAAGTTCATCCACAAGATCTGTAGGGGTGTCAGCGGCACATCCCCCAAGCCCAGGATGGGGGCAGCAGCCACTGTCAGCACCTCACCGATGTTGCTGCCCAAAATGTACTTCACAAAGCGGCGGATGTTGCTGTAGACCACTCGCCCTTCTTCAATGGCTGCCACGATGGTGGCGAAGTTGTCGTCCAGCAGCACCATATCGCTGGCCTCTTTGCTCACATCGGTGCCCGTGATGCCCATGGCGATGCCAATATCCGCTTGGCGCAGGGCAGGGGCGTCGTTGACCCCATCCCCGGTCATGGCCACGAACTCGTTTTGCTTTTGCAAGGCCTGGACAATGCGCAGCTTGTGTTCGGGGGCGACGCGGGCATAGACCCTGACGGTTTGTACCGTTTGCAGCAGCTCCTCGAAACTCAAGCGGGAGAGGGTACGCCCGTCAATCGCCTGATCCTCCGACTCGAGAATGCCCAGCTGGCGGGCAATGGCAACAGCTGTCAGTTGGTGGTCGCCGGTAATCATCAACGTGCGGATCCCGGCTTCTCGGCAGCGGGCCACGGCCTCTCGTGCCTCTGGTCGCGGAGCATCGTGCATCCCCATCAGGCCCAGCCAAACCAGGTTGTGCTCCACCTCTTCCCCGTTGTCCGGGATCCGCTCTAGCCTCTGGGTGGCTACCCCCAGAACCCGGATACCTTGGGCGGCCAGGCGGTTGTTGGTGCCGAGGATGGCTTGGCGATCGGTTTCCGACAGCTCCTGCCAAGTTCCCCCTTTCTGGATGCGATCACACCGCTCCAGCACCAGCTCTGGGGATCCCTTGATGTAGACGCAGTAGCCGCCGTTTTCTTGGATCACCACGCTCATGCGTTTTCGTTCCGAGCTGAAGGGGAGCTCCTGCACCCGTGGGTAGCGCTCCTGTAAAGAGCCTTTGTGGAGGTTGGCCTTGGCGGCTGCCACCAGCAGGGCGGCCTCGGTGGGATCCCCCAGGATGGACCAGGTGGGCGTTGAAGGGGGGGAAGAAACTGCAGACCGAGGGTTACGCCCGGCAACGGGTTGGAGACTGGCCTGCAACAGGGCATCGTTGCAGAACACCACGGCCCGCAAGATGGCCTGCAAATCTGGGGCGCTCTCCGGATCCATGAGCTGGCCGCCGCAGTAGAAGGAGCCCTTGGGGATGTAACCGCTGCCGCTGACGTGGTAATGGCGGTCGGGGGTAATGATGTCGGTTACCACCATTTTGTTTTCCGTGAGGGTGCCGGTTTTGTCGGAGCAGATGGTGGTGACGGATCCCAGGGTCTCTACTGCCGGCAGGCGGCGGATCAGGGCGTGGCGGCGCACCATGCGTTGGGTGCCAATAGCCAGGGTGACAGTGATAACCGCAGGCAGCCCCTCTGGTACCACGGCCACGGCCATGCTCAAGGAGGTTTCCAGAAGCGAGGTGAAAGGGGCCATACTCCTGGCTTGCAGCAGCCCTATCCCCACCACCAGGGCCACCAAAGCCAGGGATCCCGACACCAGCACATTGCCCAGTTGGCTCATGCGCCGCTGCAGGGGAGTGGGCTCGTTTTCCACCGTTTGTAGCAGCTTCGCCACCTTGCCCAGCTCCGTGTTCATGCCGGTGGCAGTAACCAAGAGGATCCCTCGCCCCTGAATCACTTCGGTGCCCATGAAGGCCATGTTGCGCCGTTCCCCCAGCTCGATGTCCGGCGGGAGTACGCAATCTGCCTGTTTGGTTACAGGGGTGGCTTCTCCGGTCAAAGCTGCTTCCCGCACCTGCAGGTTCACGGCCTCGGCCAAGCGCCCATCGGCTGGGATCTGTACCCCAGCTTCCAGCAGCACGCGATCCCCCGGCACCAGTTGGCTGGCTGGAACTTCTTGCCACAGGCCATCCCGCTCCACCCGCACAGTAGGGGAGGCCAGTTTTTTCAGGGCCGCCAGCGCTTTTTCCGCCTGACTTTCTTGCAAATAGCCCAGGCCACCGTTAAGGCCAACGATCAACAAAATGGCCAGGGCATCTTTAGGAAACTCGCCTTCTTGCAAGTCCAAAGTGGCTGAGATCGCCGCTACGGCGATCAGCATCAGCAGCATGATGTTGCGGAATTGATCCAGCAGGACTTGCCAGGAGCTACGGCCAGAAGTGGTGATCAGCTCATTGGGGCCATATTGCCGCTGCCTCTGGATCACCTGCTGAGTGGTGAGGCCACGATCGGGATCGGTCTGCAACTTCTGGATGGCAGCGGCGAGGGTGAGGCTATGCCAGGCAGGAACAGAAGCAAGGGGGGATCCATCCGGTGGGATCATCGCGACCACTCGAGGGTTCTTGCCGCATTTTGACATACTCCCCGCCCTCGAGGGGGAGGATTCTTGTCATCTCCCCAGTTGTTCGGGCCATAGCTCTTCTGGCGCCAGCGGCTGGGATCATCTTCAGAGCGCCAAGCCCACGACGAGGATCGAACTCGTGACCTCCCCCTTACCAAGGGGGTGCTCTACCACTGAGCCACGTGGGCGAAGCCGATGGTGGGCCGAGTTGGATTCGAACCAACGTAGGCGTAAGCCAGCGGATTTACAGTCCGCCCCCTTTAACCCCTCGGGCATCGACCCGTTGACACCGGTCCTTCATCATAGCAGAAGGTGTTGCGTAAGTCAGACACACTCCCACTGTGCCAATTGTCAGCCATCTCAAAACCGAGGAGTCAGAGTCGAAGCGGAACGAGGCAGCCCCAGAGCTGGGTATAAAGGGATCGGGTTAGGGCTGGGCACTTTTCAAGACAAACTGAATAAGGAACTTGATATCGTTTAAGA
>NZ_JANSHW010000597.1:0-1042 GCF_047461815.1 Synechococcus sp. R6-10 | reverse complement strand
TACCAAGATCAGGCGGGGAGGGGTGGGGCGTAGGTGGTGTTCTTGGAAAGGGATCCCAGGCCCGTAGATTTGCGACAAAAGCTCTTGACAATCTTCTGGAAATAAAATCTCCCCCTGCTGAAAGGGATCCACAAAAATCTCGGCGCCTGCAAACAGGGGCCGGATTAAAAAGTGGCCGGGCATGCCCACTCCTGCCATGGGAAAATCGATCCGCCGCGCCAGCTCTAGATAGATCAGCGACAGCGTAATCGGGATCCCGGTGCGCCGATCGATCACTTCGTTCAAAAAGCTGTTGCGTGGGTCGTAATAATCTTCGCGATTGCCACGAAAGCCCAGATCCTCAAAGAGATAGTGATTCAAGATCTTGATGACCCGCAGGGGATAACGCTCCGGGGGAAGGCGCTCTTGCACCTCTGCGGCCATCTCATCCAGAGCGGCCACATACTCTTCCACCTCCAGATCGGGATAGGCTTCTTGGGCAATCCAGAGGGCCGCCCGACCCAGATCGATGGGCTCCGATTGGATTTCAAGGGCAAAGCGTTGACGGGCAGCAGGAATGCTCATGAAATGTTAAATATTAAATATTGAGGTTCTTTGCAAGGATCTCGGTTAGAACAGCAGCGTGCAAAAGCTGGTCAACAGCAAGGTCACCGCCGTCAGGAGCAGGCTAAAGCTCCAAAGCCGCAAAGCGGCAAGCAGCAGGATCCCGATCACCCAAATCAGCAGAGCATTCCAATAGGGTCGGTTGGGGGCTTTGGACACATTAATTTTCTGGAAGAAGGGCAGCAGGATGAACGATACATCCAACAACAGGCGCGGCAGCCGCAAATTGTCCGGCAGCGGCAGATCTCGCACCGCCAAATAAAGCAGCCCCCAGCTCAACAAAAGCGGGATTAGGAGCAGATAGTTGGATTCGGCCAGCAGGGGTCGATCCACCACCAGCGGAAACAGAGGGCTGATCCCCCAGAGCAGATAGAGGTAAAAGTTGAAGTTCAGCAGCGGCTGTAGCAGAGGGGGCACCTTGAAGCGTTGACCTTGGGAT
>NZ_JANSHW010000596.1:0-15900 GCF_047461815.1 Synechococcus sp. R6-10 | reverse complement strand
GTGCGGATCTACACTTGGCATCACTGACTTGAGGGGAAGCCATGCCCAAAAAAGCCGCCAGCACAAAACCAAAAACAACTAGGGCAACCTCAAGAGAAGAGACCAAGCCCGATCCGCAAGGGGCGATTGCTGCAGAAATCCAGCGCCTTTCCGATACCTACGGCATCTCTAAGGAACTCCTGGAGAATTTTGCGCGGTTTGTGGTCAGGCAGCTACAGCCACCGCCTCGGTTGTCTGTCAAAGAGCTGCAGAAAGCGATTTACAACCACTTTGGCGTTAAAAACGCAGCCGAGCTGAGAAAGTCAGCCAGCTTCAAACTGGCAACCAGCGGCATGGGCAAGCTGAGCTTATCCAACATAGACGATTTGGAGCGCATTTATCGTCAGCACATCGGGATCCTTCCCAACGAAGAGGGGGAAGAGGGGTATGGCTGCATCAACGGGATCAACATCTTCAAGTACGACTTGCCATGGCGGGTTTTTGGACTTGACCCCGATCGAGCTACCAATGAGGACATCAAAGCTGCCTTTTATCGCCTGAGCAAGATCTACCATCCCGATTCTCCAACCGGGGATGACAAAATTTTCCAGCGATTGACTCTCTTCTACAAAAGCCTTACGGAGAAATTTGAGCAATGGCTATAGTCTATGTTTCTTCAAACAAGCTCGCCGAATTTTTGGGTATCAGCCTTGAGGAACTCAGGGAGATTGAAGCCTACTTTGACAGTATCCCTGATGATGAGTGGGAACTGGTGGAAGGTAAAGACTATCGCGTTATCAACAAAAGTTCGGGGCTGAGAGAATACACGCAGTCTGGTGCTTACGCCATTTTATCCTTTTTGAGGTCTAGGTCAGAGCAAGGTCGTAAGTACTCTACAGACACAAGCATTAGGAATTGGTTCAAGGAAGAGTATCGCAAGAGGCAGAAGGCTCTGGTGGATCATAGGATCCTCGAAAACAGCTCCTCTCTGGTCAGAAGACAAGATCAGTTTTGGCTATCTCTTCAAGATGTTGTGACGATCTTTGGAACTCGAACTGATTACCTTAAGAAAGCGCTTGAGATTGCATCAAAACAAAGTAAACTCATCAAAGACGTTCATTACACACGCTTTGGCAACGACGACACTGTCTACCTCTCTTTGCGAGGCATCTATGAGCTTGCCAAGATTATGGTAGAAGTCCTCAAGCAAAACCACAGAAAAGACTGGTGTCGAGATGTTGGCGAACGCATTGAACCCCAGATTCAGGCAATCGTCAAGACAATCCAGGATAGACAAAGGCAGATAGAAAGAGCAAAAGAGCTTGCAAGAAGAAGGGATAAAAATCTCTGTAGAGTTACTCGAAAAACAGCCAGTAGCCTAACGGTTCACCATCTCTACTCTGAAGCGCACTATCCAAAGATTGCAGCAAATCCTTCCAACCTGATTACTATAGCCAGCGAAGTGCATAGCCACTTTCATCAGTGGATGGGAGGTTTCAACGAGCCATGTACAATTGATGACTTCATCAAGTATGTTTTGGAATACTATCCTGAGAACAAAAACCTGATCATCTGGTTGGAACAACAGAAGGCCAGTCTTGGGCCGCAGTTGCCCATTGGCAAGGGGAGAGAGCATGTGCTCTATATTCCTCTCCAGCGTGTAACTTGAAATAACCCATTGGTTATCGGTTGTTTTCAGGTCATTCCAACCACCTTAGTCAGGTTTGTCCGTCCTTGAGGATCCTTGATCTCTTTTTGGGGATCCCTCTTTCTGCGAGCAATCCGCGTCTGTCTCACTGGAAACGACAGAGGCCATAGTACAGCCAGGGATCCCTAAACCAAGCCCTGATTCAAGATCTCGCGGGAACGGGCGATGGCTGCTCTCAAGTTGGCCCGCTGGGTGTAGCGCATCGTCATGGCGGCAGTTGTGTGGCCCAGCAAGTGCTGGATATGTTCGGGGGCAACGCCGCGATCCAGCAACAAGGTGGCAAAACTGTGGCGAAACTGGTGGGGGGTTTGATGTCCCGGCTCAGGCTCGGTTAGCTTGAGCACAATATGCCGCAGGCCATCGTAGGTAAGGGGGCGCCCCCGGTAGGCCAAGCAGCGAGATTGGGAAACAAACAAGGGATCCGTCGGCGCGCACGGGCCCCGTTCTCGGCTCAGATACTGTTGCAACAGCTCGGAGAGGGGATCCCCTACTGCCACAGCGCGGGGTTTGCTCCCCTTGCCACAGCGCACTTCCAACAGGGATCCCTCAGGGCTGATTTGAAAATCTTGAACGGTTAAGTCCAACAGCTCCTGGGCCCGCAGCCCGCACTCCAGCATCAGGCGAATCAAAGCCGCGTAGCGCAGAGAATGGTTTTGGGCCCGCTGCAACACCCGCCGCAACAACAACCGATCCAGATCGCGAGGCAAACGAGCGGGTAGGCGGGCAGGTCGAATGGCTTGAGTGGGCAGGGGATCCTGAAGGTAGCCCCGTTGGCTGGCCCATTCAAAAAATTGCTGCAAGGCCAACCGCTTCAGGTTGTAGGTGGCCGGAGAGGCGGGCGGGTGGATCCGCTGGCCGGAGCGGTTGCGAAACGGACGGCCCTTCAAGCTGTTCAAAAAGGACTGGACGTGGGCAGGCTGCACCTGGGGCAGCGGCACGGGGCAAGTTTTGGCAAACTGCTCCAGAGCGATGCGGTAGGTGCGGCGGCTAGCCGGGGCCAGATCCCGCTGCCGCTCCTGCAAAAATTGCGCCGCCAGATGGCTGAGGCTGGGAACAGGGCCAGTCGGCTGACTCTGGGGATGGGTCTCCTGAGCCCAGCCCGATCGAGGCTCCCTCATCCTGCCACCTCCATCCCTCTGCTAGCCCTTAACTTTATCCTCAACTTGTGGCCAGCTGCTGTCCAGAGAGGGATCCCGACCTGAGAGTCGATGGCTACTGGCCGGGCAGCAGGTGTTGGGTGATGAAATCCGTGTACACCTCGCCCCGCAAAAAAGCCTCGTGGCGCAGGATCTGCTGGTGGAAAGGGATCGTGGTGGGCACCCCAGTGATGGCGCATTCCCCCAAAGCCCGCTGCATGCGGCGGATGGCTGCTGCCCGGTTAGGCCCCCAGACGATCAGCTTGCCCAACAGCGAATCGTAGTAGGGGGGAATGGTGTAGTCGGTATAGATGTGGGAATCCATGCGCACCCCCGGCCCCCCAGGGGGCAAATAGGCACTGATCGTGCCAGCGCAAGGCCGAAACTGCTGCTTGGGATCCTCGGCGTTGATGCGGCATTCGATAGCATGGCCCCGCAACTCCACATCCTTCTGGCGAAAGGTGAGGGGTTGACCTTGGGCAATGCGAATCTGCTCGGCAATCAGATCCAGCCCGGTCACCATCTCGGTAACCGGATGCTCCACCTGGATGCGGGTGTTCATCTCGATGAAGTAGAACTGGCCATTTTTGTCCAGCAAAAACTCCACCGTGCCCACCCCCACATAATTCACCACCTTGGCCGCTTTCACCGCCGCTGCTCCCATGCGGGCGCGCAAGCTTGCAGTCAAAGCCGGGCTGGGGGCCTCTTCCAACAGCTTTTGATGCCGCCGTTGAATGGAGCAATCCCGCTCGTACAGATGCACCACATTGCCCTGGCTATCCGCCAAGATCTGAAACTCCACATGACGGGGGCGCTCGATGAACTTCTCCAAGTAAACCCCGCCGTTGCCAAAGGCTGCTTGGGCTTCCCCCTGAGCGGTGCGCAGCATCTTCAGCAGCTCCTGGGCATCCCGCGCCACCCGCATACCCCGCCCCCCGCCACCGGCGGTGGCTTTGATGATCACGGGGTAGCCGATTTTCTCCGCCAGCTTCACTGCCTCCTCCTCAGAGGTGATCAACCCGCGGCTGCCCGGCACCGTCGGCACCCCCACCGCTTGCATGGTCTCGCGGGCCGTGGCCTTGTCGCCCATCTTGCGCATCGCCTCTGGCGAGGGGCCGATGAAGATCAAGTTGTGGTCGGCACACATCTCGGCAAATTTGGCATTCTCCGCCAAGAACCCATAGCCCGGATGAATGGCAGTGGCCCCGCGGGTGAGGGCTGCCGAGATGATGTTGGGAATGTTGAGGTAGCTTTTGGCCACCGGGGCATCTCCTACGCAAACAGCCTCGTCCGCCAGTTGGACGTGCAGGGAGTTCTGATCCGCAGTGGAGTAAACGGCCACAGTTCGGATCCCCATTTCCTGACAGGTGCGGATGATGCGCAGGGCAATCTCACCCCGGTTGGCAATCAGGATCTTGGTGATGGGCGGCATGAGGGAGGTTCAAAGCTGAAGAGGTAGCTAGACCGCTAAGGCCAGCGGTCTGTAAACGCAAGGTTAAGTTCAGGTGCTCATCCTACTATTTGACATACTCCCCGTCTTAAAGGACGGGGATGCTTTCTCAGCCAGCAGAATTGCTCCTACCGACTGAGCTACACAGGGCATGAGGCTGAAACCTCAACCCTATGGGGGATGCCATGGCCCCAACTACTGGGCCGGAGCCCAGATACTTCCTGCGGATGTTAATTGCCCCCACCCCGTCCCGATGGAACTCAAACCCACACCCACACCTGTACACACGACCTTTGGGCTTGTTTCTCTGTCCACAAACAGGACACTCCTGAGAGCTGTACCGCTCATCTTGCAGTACCACTCTCATCCCCAACCGCTCAGCTTTGTAGGTGATGAGATGCCGGACTTGACCATGCAACATCTGGTGGATCTTCTGATTCGCCTTTTTGTTGTAGTTGGCAGACATCCGGATATCCCGAAGGTCGCCAATCACAACTGTCTGCACGCCTCGCTTGTGGAGCGTGGAGACCAATCGGGTTGTCTGCTTGTGCAGAATATCCCGAATTTGATTGCGCAGCTTCTTGAGCTGCAAACGTTGAGAGCGAACTAGCCGCTTCCACCGCCGAGAGCCCCGCTTTTTGCGCGCCAGGAGTCGAGCTAGCTTGCCCTGCAGCTTGTTCTGGTAGCGCCTTTTGGAGCGCAGCAGCCTGCCATTGGCGATGTAGGTTTGTCCCCCCTCATGAGCGACTGCGGGGTGAATCTCACCCAAATCCACAGCGGCAACGTTGCTCTCTTCCCCCTCTTCTTCCGGCGGCGTATCCCCCACCTTGTAGCAAGCCCTCAGCTCATACTGCTGGCCATCCCAGCCCATCTCTACCCAAACAGGCGTATCCCAAGCCCAGTTAACAATCAGGGGCTCCTTGCCTTTCCCGTTCGACAATCGCAGCTTCCCATTGACGACTTGGATGGCTGAAGATTTCCACTGGACTTTGTAGAAGTACCGACGGCGTCGAGGTGGACGGGCGTTGGGGTCGGTTTTGCGGCGTTCCCGCCAGGACTTGAGAGAGGCAAAGAAGCTTTGCACTACTGCGTCTGCACTGTGGGCATGAAGTGTATTCTCAGGGTCGTTGGGAAACCAACGCATGAATGTGGAAGGCTTTAACCACAATCCCTTCTTGCGGACGACCCGCCAAAAGTGAACGAGCACTTTTGAGTACAGCTCGCCTGCTGCCCTGCTCAACAGCTGCAGTTGCTCTGAGACGCCTAGCTTGAGCTTGCGGACAAGGTACATGCAAAGTTGCCTTTCCTGTCTAATAGCATCTTACAAAAGCCGCCCTAGAAGGGCGGGGCTTGTAACCCAGTTTTTTTGGTCAACTGGAGGGGAGGATAGAGAAGGTCAGGTGGGGATCCCACATTCAGCCCATCCAGTCGACAACCTAGGTAGGACTGAGGCTACAGGGATCCGGCTGCAGCAGAATCCCAGTGGGGGCAAACTGCGTCACCCAAAACTCCACATCTTGAAACTGGCGACGCAGGGTGTCGCGCGCTTGGGCGGCCAGCTCCAGGCTGGGCATGATCCCGAAGACCGTTGGCCCTGACCCCGACATCAGGGATCCCAGGGCCCCCGCCGAGAGAAGAGCTTGGCGCAGCTCCCCTACAATCGCGTACTCCGGCAAAACCACCTGTTCCAAGTCATTGCGCAAACTCCTGGCTAACGCCGGCGGATCCTGACGGCTGAGAGCCGCCAACGCCTGCGGCAAGGTGGGCAGTGTGGGTTTGGGTAGGGCATCCCCTCCCAAGCTCCCCTGACGAGAACGAAAGGCTTGATAGGCCCAGGCGGTGGAAACCCCCAGGTGCTTGGGCTTGGCCAGCAGCACAGGGATCCCTTCCCAATCGGCCAGCGGCTCCAAAACTTCCCCGCGCCCGGTGGCCAGTTGCGTTCCCCCCTGGATACAGAAGGGAATGTCGGATCCCAAGCGGGCTGCCAAACTCTGCAACTCTCCCACCGTCAGGCCCAGCCCCCACAGTTGGTTTAACCCCACCAAAACCGCCGCCGCATCAGCCGAGCCCCCCGCCAAACCTGCTGCCACCGGAATGTGCTTTTCGATGTGAATCTCCACGCCAGCGGCAGAGTGACACTCTTTTTGCAGCAGCTCAGCCGCTCGATAGGCGAGGTTGCGGGCATCTGTGGGCACTTCTGGGCGATCGCAGGTGAGGTGGATCCCGTGAGGACGGCTCTTCAACTGCAGTCGATCCGCCAAATGAATGCTCTGCAACACCATCGCCACCTCTGAATACCCATCAGGACGGGAGCCGAGGATTTCCAGGTAGAGGTTGATCTTGGCGCGGGCAATCAGGGTACAGGCTTGCATGGGGTGAAAATCTGGGTCAGCAACAAGTCTCAACTCCCCTTAGCCTGTACAGACCTGATCAAAACACAGACTTATCCGGGGAGGTCTCCCAGCCTGATTCTAGCGGCAGTGGATCCCCTTTCTAGCTGCCAGAGCGAGGCCATGGCCCCAGCCACTCTCCACCGCGAAAGCGCCAGCGGGGAAACAAAATGCGCATCACCACCCAAGCGCTGAGGTAAAGGCAAACCCAGACCACACTGTAGTGGAGAATAAAATCTCCCAAATCAAACCGTTGGGTTGGGATATAAGGAAGACCCACCACCTTCAAGACTGTACCCAAAAAAAGCCCTTCCCAAATGCCGGCCAAAAGCTGAAGGATCCCAGGCCAATCGTGATCCCACATCCACCCCATCAGATAGTTATAAACGACATCCCAAACACAGCCAAACAGACCTACGTAGAACAGCACCCAAAAATAGGTGAGGCTGCCGCCATGTCCAGTGATCCCAAAATAAAAGGGTAAACTTGCCAAAACACCAACGGTGGCCAATAAGAAAATGCGAGTTTGCCAGCGGCCAATCAGGGTCGGAGTCATCTTTTCCTCCAGCAGTTTTGCCTATCGAGATCATCAGGATCTATTTCGCTCCCGGTCTGTTTGAGAGAATCTTCTGGCCTTCACCCCCATCCGTTCTCCCTTTGGTAGAGAAGAGTTAGGGCTCAGCGCAACGCCACTTTCATGAGGCTAGCGCGATGGGGAATGGCCATGGTGTGCCGCCAATGTTTTACGTGTGGGACAGCGTTGATAACCAAAAACATCTCACAAAATCCAGAAGCGTTGCCCAATGTCGGCAAGCTAGGGGCTGATGTTTAGGGCCCACTTGCACCATTGCCACAGGGATCGGATCCCTTCTAAGCCTTTGACCCCCGGTGCCCGCAGTCGAGCCAGGTGTTCCACCGAGCGATGGGCACAGTACTGTAAACCCAAAAACGTATCCACCGGCGCATAGGGCCCGCCCAAGGTGATGATCCCGGCAGCGTACATTCGCCCATCCCGGTTGCGCATCTCCACCAGCTCAAAGTCGTTGGAGACATGCAAGCGCCCGTGAGGATTGAGGGGCAGGTTGTAGTGGGTAATTAGATCGTTGAGGAGAGGATTGGTCATGGGATCCGAAACCAAACCCGTACAGTCGATAACGAAATCGGCCTCCACCTTTAATTGCGTGTTGTTGTGGGTACCTCGAATGTAGGTTACCGGCTTACCCTTGTCGCCGGGAACCACCGACTCCACCTTGCCGAACACAATCGAGTACCAGCCCTCTCGCAACCCTTGCCGCACGATCCGCCGCCATTTCCGCCGACTTGCTGTCGTGGTGCCGCCCCAAGCTTCCAGCAGTTCGCGCCGTTCCAGGGGGGTCGCCGCTTCCAATTTGGCACGCAGAACTCCTCCCCAAGTGCCCTTGGGCCAGTTGAAGGGCTGAAACTCCCAATGGTTATCCACTGCCCGTTTGGCTCGTCCGAAGCGATTACCGCTTTTGGGCGCACGGCTCAGATGCACCACCGAGATGCGGGGGTTGACTTTGCGGGCTTCGTAAAGGCGTTCCATCACCTGAGAGGCGACGATCCCAAATCCCCGAATTAGGACGGTGCCACCTTGTTTCTCCAACTGCTCATAAACGTGATCATGAGGCTCATAGCCGTGTACCACCGATCTCAAATCTCCTGTTTTTTCGCGAAACTCCTGCAGGTCGTTGAGCAACTTGATGGCCGGATATCCAGTTGCCAAATGGAGATACTTGGCCACCATAAAACGGTGATCCGTATGGCCGGGCCGCGTTGCCGAATAGGCCACCACATATCGCCCATCCTCCGTTTTGCGAATGGCGCGAATATGGCCGTAACACAACATTTGCTCCCAACCAATTCGGGCTGCCTCCCGATCCATTGAGGCAAATACATCCCCCGCCCGCGGCGTATAGGTATCTGCCAACAAGGGCTCACTAAATACCTGCCACAAAAAGCCGAGTGCTTCCAACAATCGGCCGGAGAAAAAGGAACGCCAAGCATCCCGCAGAGCATAGCCAGGCCAGCCCCAAATGTTGTCTGGACAAGAATCGGAGCCAGAGCGAATTCGCTTCCAGCGGGGGATCTGGCAGTTGGTCAAAAGCCGTTCATACCGTTCGTAGGGTTTGCGGGCAATGCTGATGACGCGGATGTGTTCCGGTCTGACCCCGTAGATGCGCAGGGTATCCACCCAGACAAAGCTGCCGATACCGCCGCCCAAGGCCAAATAGAGGGTCTCTTCCACAGGTAGTCCGGTGGCTTTGAGGGCGCTCAGGGCAATTTGCTCAGCTCGAAACAAATCCGGCGGCGGAAAATCCGAGCCAGGCCGCACCTCGGGAAGCTGCTCTGGGGCAAAAACCACCGTGGAAGCCGGGGGAACCTCAAATGCGGTGTCGGGTTGGGTGGCCGGGCGAATCAGTTCGGTGCGCGGCTCCAGCAAAAGAGTAGGGGTGGCGGTCAGAAGGGTGGCATTGGGATCCCTGGGGGACACCAAACCCACGGTGATGCTGTAGGGGCCAAGCTCCACCACTTCTCCCCCCTGGAGCACCCGGCGTGCCTGACGGATTTTTTCCCCATTGATGCGGCTGCCGTTGGCACTGCGATCTTCATAGATGACCTGGCCATCCTCACCGAGATAGACGAGGGCGTGATAACGGGAGATCTCCTGGCTGGCAAACACAGCCCGCGCCACTTCTCGACCTTGCCATTCCTGTGGCAATTGGGCCAGCTCCCTGCCCAAGGCAAGAGGCAATGGAAAAATCAGCTCCTGCTGTTCTTCGGTGATGGGATCTTCCCAGCTCAGTTGAATTTGCATAGCTTCTGCTCACCTTTTATAAAAATCATGATGGAGCCATTGAGAAAACCCAGAACAACGCGACCTCACAGGTCACCTCGGGGTTTGTCTGGGATCCCTTTCTTCAATCCCTTATGGACTTGGATTGGCCGCCGGGATCCGTGGGAAGAATCGTTGCCCTAGGCAGGAGATTGCGGGGCTTTGCCAGCTTCTGGAGGAGGGATCACCAAGGTAGCGCTCAAAACCAAATGCCCACAGTAGGGACAATTCTGGCCCTGATATTCCGGGGGTAGGTAGTGAGGGTTTTCCAGGCGGCTGCACTTAACCTTGAGGGCGTCCAAAGTGCCGCGGCTGAGGGGAACCCCCTGATTCTTCCTGGCAACTTCTATGGACTTCACGCTCAGCACAACGCGCCCCAATTGAATTTGGCTATTGGCCTCAAGCGCAAGCTCTTCCTGAATTATTTTTCGGCCATTCACCCAGACGGGGTTGGGCTGCTTAGGAGGCAAACGATCCCGAGTTAAGTTGCGAATGTGAAAGTTTAAGGTTTTGGGATCAAAATAAAGCCCGGCGTGAACTCCTGAGACCGAGCGAGTTGGGTCATTGAGCACCACATCACAGCTGGGATCCCGTCCAATGGTAACCAGCTTGGAGGGAACAGGCGAAACCGTTTGCGATCGGCGCCGGTCGGCCTCGGTCCATTCTAAAGTGAGTTGACACACGATCCCATTCTCCACAGTTCAGCGCCTCCATTCCCTAGATCGGCTTCAGCATATCCAAAGGTCAGCTTGGGGAAAGCAGAAGATGTCTTTTTCGTCAAAATTGTTATCTTTTTGGATAACTATAACCTACTCCCCTGACCAAAGGCTTGCGCTGATCCGGATCACCTGAGTTGGGATCTCCGAGTTACATTCCTGCTGGAGACCGTGCCCAAACGCTCCGCGCCGCTTCCGCGACCACCCTCAGCTCCTCTTCCAGAGGGAGAGGGGAGCCAGACGGAAAGGTTTCATTCATGATGTTTAGACCATGATGTTTAGAGTGACTACATACTCGACTTTATCCCCACCCGATTTGAAGCAACAAAACTCGATCTCCTCAGGAACGGCGAGGCCGTTCAAGTTTGACCGAGGTGGCCTGATCCCTTGGCCGGAAGCCTCAGAAATCCACCTGAGAGATAGGGCCTAGAGTGAGTTTTGAGTTTCTGGGGATCCTGCAAGACTAGTATCCTCTGTGTCTTTATCCAAACCGTTTTCAAAGCACTCCGGTAAATGGGAAACTGCCGCTGCCCAGCCGCTCCTGCCGATCGAACACACTGATGGTGAGCTGATGGGATCCCGTTTGAGTGAGGGTAAAGCGATTCTGGGTCAGGGTCAGCCCTGTAACGGTGCAGGTGGTCGCCCCAACGAAGCAGCCGGGCAACTGAGCAGCATCAAAAGCTCCCAGGGTTACGAAATTGCCCAGTGGGGTGGTGACGGAAGCCAAAAAGGCGTTGGAACCCCGGATCCCGGCAGGGGCCTCTACCCGGAAAGACACCACAAAGGTTGGAGTTTGCCCCACCAAGACGGTGCGCGGAGAGAGATCAGTAATGGTGAGGGATGGAGCAGGTATGGGAGGCGGCAGGGGCAGAAGATCGCTGCTGCCGGTCGTGCCCCCACACCCCACCAGAACACTGCTCAGCAGCACCAGCAATGGGATCCGTTCATGCCTTCGCTGCATGGTTTTCCTCCACTCCAAAAGGTCTTCTTTTTTTGAGCTTATTGTCTAGAGTTTGTCTCCACCAAGCCAGTGGGCAGAAAGGAGAGAACCTGGCAAGCAGCGGCCTGGGATCCTTCGCTTATTCCCCTTGCAAAAGGTTTTGGCAAGCTGTGGCAATGGCCCAGTCCTCTTGGGCTGAGATCACCAGAACCCGCACCGGAGCATCCGAAGTGCTGATATCGCAGTTGCGGGGGGATCCGGCATTCAAAACCGGGTCGATCTGGATCCCTAAAAAACCCAGATCTGCACAGGCTGCCGCCCGCACCGGTGCTGAGTTTTCCCCAATCCCCCCAGAAAACACCAGCGCATCCAGCCGATCTAAGCTCATGAGCATTGCCCCAATCTGGCTGCGCAGACGGTGGACAAACAGATCGAAAGCCAGCTCCGCCCGGGCATGGCCTGCCTCCATTGCCTCCAACACAACCCGCATATCGCTGCTCAGGCCGGAAACGCCCTTCAACCCCGATTCTCGGTTCAAGATCCGATCCAGTTCATCCACACTCATGCCCTGGCGCAACTGATGGATCAAAATGCCCGGATCCACTGACCCCGACCGGGATCCCATCATCAAGCCCTCCAGGGGGGTGTAGCCCATGGTGGTGTCCACACTTCTGCCCCCGCGAATGGCCGCCAACGAGCAGCCGTTGCCCAGGTGACAAGTGATCAGCCGCAACTCTTCCAGGGGTCGGTTCAAGATCTCGGCAGCGCGACGGGCGCAATGCTCGTGGTTGATGCCATGAAACCCGTAGCGGCGGATCCCTTGTTCAGCCCAAGCGTAGGGAAGGGGGTAAAGGGCTGCGGCCAGAGGCATTTGCTGGTGGAAGGCGGTGTCGAAAACGGCCACCTGAGGGATCCCCGGCAACAGTTGCCTTAGCAGACGGATGCCAGCCAGCGCAGCAGGGTTGTGGGCTGGGGCCAAGGGGATCAATTGCTCAATCGCCCTCTCCACCTCTGGCGTAATTAAGGTGGGCTGCCGGTACAGGGATCCCCCATGCACCACCCGATGGCCGACGCCGCCGATCTCAGCCGCCTGCGGGAGCAGGGATCCCTCCCCTTGCCAGAGGCTTTGAAACAGCGGGGCCAGTTGGCCGATCCCTCCCTCAGGTGAAGCGGAGGGAAAAGATTCCCACCCACCGCCTCGCCGACGAGTCTGGATGAGGGCCTCCCCCGGCTTGTAGGTGAAATCCACCTGGGCTTGCCAGATGGGCGTGGCCTCCACCCTTCCCTCAACCGTCAGAAATAGGGAGGATTTGAGGCTGCTGGAACCGGCATTGACGACCAGAATATTCACAGCGTGTCTTCGTTGGCCTTCGCACTGCTGGGCTTAAGGCCTATAGCCCGCTTGCTTGAACAGAGCGGTTGACTACCCTGCCGCTAAGGATGACCATAGCATTAAAGCTCTCCTGCAGCTTCCTGAGGCCAAGGCGAACTGCGTAGCGGTAGGACGGAGCTTTAGACCCAATTTTTTGGGTAATCTGTTCCCCTACTTCTGTTGCCCTCCATCCCACTGGACTAACGCTGCTTATGCCCAGAGTCATCGTCACAGATCCCATCGATCAGGCGGGGATCGACATTCTCTCCCAAGTCGCTCAGGTAGATGTGCAAACCCAGCTCACCCCAGAGCAGTTGATCGCGGTCATCCCCAACTACGATGCCATCATGGTGCGCTCCGGTACACGGGTTACCCGAGAGGTAATCGAGGCGGGGACGAACTTAAAAATCATCGGGCGGGCGGGCGTTGGTGTCGATAACATCGATGTGCCCGCCGCAACCAAAGCCGGGATCCTGGTGGTCAACTCCCCAGAGGGCAACACCATTGCCGCTGCCGAGCACGCCATTGCCTTAATGATGGCCCTCTCCCGCCACATACCTGATGCCAATGCCTCTCTGAAGTCGGGCCTGTGGAATCGGCAAGAGTTTGTCGGCGTAGAAGTCTACAAAAAAACGCTGGGGATTGTCGGATTGGGTCGGATTGGATCCCATGTGGCCCAGATTGCCAAGGCGATGGGGATGAAGCTGCTGGCCTATGACCCCTATCTGTCCGTGGAGCGGGCCGAGCAACTGGGGGTACGCCTGGTAGACTTCACAACTTTGGTGCAGGAATCGGACTACATCACCTTGCACGTTCCCAAAACCCCTGAAACCACCAACCTGTTCAACGCCGAAACCTTCCGCATGATGAAGCCGACCGCTCGCCTGATCAACTGCGCCCGTGGCGGTTTGGTGGATGAACAAGCCCTGTACGAAGCCCTGAAATCCGGTCAAATTGCCGGAGCGGCTTTGGATGTATTTGCCAACGAGCCCCTGAAGGACTCTCCGCTGTTTTCTCTGGGCAAGGAAGTCCTGCTCACTCCCCACTTGGGGGCCTCTACCGAAGAAGCCCAGGTGAACGTGGCCATCGATGTGGCCGAGCAGATCCGCGATGTGTTGCTGGGGCTGCCGGCCCGCTCTGCCGTGAACATCCCCGGCCTACAGGCAGAGGTGCTGCAAAACCTCAGACCCTACCTGGACTTGGCCGAAACCCTAGGCAACTTGGTTGGCCAATTGGCGGGGGATCGCGTCAACCAGTTGGAGATCCGCCTGCAGGGAGATCTGGCGGAAAAAGATGGGCAGCCGATCGTCATTGCCGCTCTCAAAGGGCTTTTGACGCTGGCGCTGCGGGAGCGGGTCAACTACGTCAACGCCTCCATCGAGGCCAAAGAACGGGGCATTCGGGTGGTGGAAACTCGAGATCCCTCTTTGAAAGATTATTCCGGATCCCTGACGTTGATTGCCCACGGCCCCAATGGGATCCGCTCGGTTTCGGGGGCGTTGATTGGGGAGCGAGAGGTGCGGATTACCCAGATCGACGAGTTCCCGGTGAATGTGCCCCCTTCCGCCAACATGCTGATGACCCTGCACCGGGATATGCCGGGAATCATCGGACGGATTGGCACCCTGCTGGGAGCCTACAATGTCAACATCGCCAGCATGCAGGTGGGGCGCAAGATCATCCGCGGCGATGCAGTCATGGTGCTCAGCTTGGACGATCCCCTGCCGGATGGGATCCTGGAAGAGGTGCTCAAGCAGCCGGGCATCCGTGACGCTTTTGTAGTGAACCTCTAGAATTGTTGATCCCTAGAAAAAATCCCAAATCTCACCTACCCTGGCAAGACGGAGTCTTTGCTTGAACCAGAGCAACTTGTCCCTAACCCTGTCCCAGATCCCAGACTGGGATTGGCCGGCCTTTCTGGAGTCCCTGGGCCATTTTGGTGTGGATCTCAGTCTGGAACGCATGCAAGTCTTGCTGCAGCGTCTAGGACAGCCCCAAGCTGGGATCCCGGCCATCCACGTAGCCGGCACCAACGGCAAAGGATCTGTCTGTGCCTGGGTCAGCCACGTGTTGTGGGCGGCAGGCTATCGTGTGGGCCGCTACACCTCTCCTCATTTAGTAGATTGGCGGGAACGGATTTGGCTGAACGGGGAATACATTTCCACCAACGACTGGAGCCAAGCGCTGGCCCAGGTGCGAGACTGCCTACAAACCTATGCCCCTGACGAGGCTTCTCCCACCCAGTTTGAGGTTATCACCGCTGCCGCTTGGCTGTACTTCCGCCGGCAAAAGGTGGATGTGGCAGTGATAGAAGTGGGCCTGGGGGGGCGGCTGGATGCTACCAATGCTGGGATCGAGCCGGTGGTAACGGCTATCACCTCCATCGGCTGGGATCATTGGCAGCGCTTGGGCAACAGCCTTCCCCAAATTGCCTCTGAAAAGGCGGGTATTCTCAAGCCAGGGATCCCGGCAGTGTGCGCACCCCAAACTCCAGAGGTCACAGCAGTTATCCGAGCCAAGGCAGAGCAATTGCGAAGCCCCCTGAAGATGGTCGAACCTCTGCGATGGTCAGAGCCTCAAACCGTCCACTGGCGAGGGCAGCTCCTCACCTTGCCCCTCAGCGGCGATGTACAACTCACCAATGCAGCAGTAGCCCTTGCCGTTGTAGAAACCCTACAGCAACAGGGCTGGCGGATCCCGGATGCCGCTGTCGAAAAAGGATTTGCCATCACCCGTTGGCCGGGGCGCTTACAGCGGGTGCAGATTGGATCCCGTCAGTTGCTGATGGACGGAGCCCACAACTTACCCGCTGCCCAGGCTCTCCGTCGCTATCTGGATAAGTATCAACCCGGCCCCCTCACCTGGTATGTGGGCATCCTCACCACCAAAGATGTCCAGGGCATTCTCAGCACCCTGCTGCGACCAGGAGATTGCTTTTTCGCTCTGCCAATTGCCGGCCACTCTGGGACGGATCCCGAGCAACTTGCTCAGCTAGCCCAGACTCTGCAGCCTCATCTCGCCTCGGCACGGGCACTGCCCAATCTCTCCGCTCTTCGGGCTCAGTTGCTCAAGCCGAAAAACCTCACTGAGCCACCAGCTGTAATCTGCGGATCCCTGTACCTATTGGGCCAGGTGATGCAGGAATGTTTGGGATGGGATCTAGCCTGTTGAACTGACAGGTGAAACCTTATGCAAGACCTGAGCTCCTCTCTTATAAAGAGAGAGGAGCTATGAACAAAAACTAGCTCTCAACCACTATCACTTGATCAAGATACTCCCCTACTGATTGGGTTAGGGTGGTGGGCCTGGCACCGAGCTAGGTTGCCAGCAGGTCGCCCTGCCAGTAGATTCGCCG
>NZ_JANSHW010000595.1:0-551 GCF_047461815.1 Synechococcus sp. R6-10 | reverse complement strand
TCAAGGCACCGCCAACCACAACCACCCAGTGCAATTCTGGGTCAACCTGACCCGCTCCGCCTACCGCAGGCAAGCATAACTCTCGGTTTTGCAGATAACTGGTCGCAATTGCCATCGATTGGCACAGAAGTTGCTTTCAGCACAGGTGGAGGTTAGATGATGAGACAGGTTAGCCTTTGGACACTTTGCTCGGCGATGCTCATCGCCACAGTCGGTAGTGCGAATGCCCAGATAAATTCTGTGTCAGGACAAGTATTGGCGTTGCTCTTTCCACCGCCTTCCGTCTCTACAGGCGCTCTGGAAAACGATTTCTATGGTTTTGTCTTCAAAGAGCAGAGCAACCTTGTACTGTCCGCTCCCCTGACAGTTAACGCGCAGGGACCTGGTACCTATGACATCAACAACGCATCCAGCTCGCTGGTGGTTCCTACTGGCACGCCCATTCAGTCCTACTTTGTCCACTTCGACTCTGTGGGAATGCCCAATCAATACATCAGTTACACCTGCACCATAACTTTTGCAACGAATATATTAGGTGTAATCTATATGGA
>NZ_JANSHW010000594.1:0-5440 GCF_047461815.1 Synechococcus sp. R6-10 | reverse complement strand
GCGGATCCCTGCTTCCTTGAGGGGCAAAAAGGCCGGGGATTTGCCGCCAATATCCACCAGAGCGCCATCGTTCTGATGTTGGAAGATGCGGCCTTGCACCACCTGCCCCGGTTGAAAGCTGAGGTTTTGCTTGTCTAAAGCCTGGGCAAAATCTTCCGCGGAAAACGTATCGGCAGCCTGAGAGCGAGAAGAGCGAACGGTCATGGAAAGGGCTCAATTCGAAAAGCAATGTGTTTCAGGATAACCCAAAACTTGCCAGGGATCCCAGCTCCAGCCTCTGGCCTAGATGTAGTACATGAGCCGAGCCTGTTGCTGTTGTGCCTGCCGGTCGCAGAGGTCTTGTAGGGTGGTCTTCTGGAGAATGGCTACCGCCGCAGCTTGGGCATCTTGCCAGGCCTTCAGGAGCACTTCCCGCTCTGGGGTGAGATCGCCCGAGGGCAAGTCGCGGGAGCGGGTGAGATCTTCCCCCTCGATGGCCTGGATAACATCCAGCAGCGAGATCTGCCAGGGTGCTCGGGCCAGGAAGTAGCCTCCCTTGGATCCCCGTTGGCTGCGCACCAACCCCTGTCTGCGCAAGGTGGCCAGCAATTGCTCCAAGTAGCGGTCGGGTATGGACTGATGAGCCGCAATTTCTTTAATCTGCAGCACCTGGCCATCACTGTAGTGCTGGGCCAATTCCAGAAGGGCCAGGAGAGCATATTCACTTTTGCAAGACAGTTCCAAGATATCCATCCTTGTGGAGGGCTTAGGTCTATGATACTCCGGTTTTTCACTGGGGTTTAGCGGGATCCCGCCCTGAGCTGGCAATGGGATCCAGCCTGTAAGGTGGAATAGGCCCCTTTGGGAATGGTTTATGGCGAGTGTCAGCACCCGGTCTGGTTCAGCACGGATCCCGGCAGAGCGGTTACAAAACTTACATCAACAGATTGGCAAGCTGATTGCCAATATTGAATCGGTGTTTCAGGGCAAATCGCAGGTGGTGCAGGCGGTGGTCACGGCCTTGGTTGCGGAAGGTCATGTTTTGCTTGAAGATGTGCCCGGTGTGGGCAAGACCACTTTGGCGCGGGCCATCGCCCACAGTTTGGGAGCCAAGTTTCAGCGGATTCAATTTACCAGCGACCTATTGCCGACAGATATCCTTGGCCTCACCCTTTTCAACAAAGAAAAAGGGGATTTTGAATTTCGTCCCGGCCCCATTTTTGCCCACGTGGTCTTGGCGGATGAAATCAATCGCACCTCGCCCCGCACCCAAAGTGCCCTGCTGGAGGCAATGGCGGAAAAGCAGGTTTCGCTGGACGATCGCACCTACCCGCTGCCCAGCCCATTTATGGTGTTGGCCACCCAAAATCCTTTGGAGTACCACGGCACCTATCCCCTCCCAGAAAGCCAGTTGGATCGGTTTTTGGTACGGCTGTCGATTGGCTACCCCAGCCCTGAGGTAGAGCGAGCTTTACTCTTGCAACGGCAACAGGCCGAGCCGGTGGATGCTCTGCAGCCGGTTCTCTCCCTGATGGAGTTGCGGGAGATTCAGTCGGCGGTGGATCAGGTGTATTTGGATGGATCCCTGGCGGACTATCTTCTGCAGGTGGTGCAGGCCACTCGCGTGTCCAAGCTGCTGCGGGCGGGGGTATCCACCCGTGGAGCCCTGGCCTTGGCGCGGGCAGCACGGGCTCAGGCGCTGGTGAAAGGGCGCAGCTTTTGTCTACCGGAAGATCTGCAAGCACTGTTCGTGCCGGTACTGACCCATCGGGTTTCTCTGGCCGGGTCGGGAGAGATGGCCGGCAACCGACGGCAAGAGGCTGAGGCGGTGATTCGGGATATTGTCTCCACAATTGAGCCGCCTGTTTGAGGGATCCGTAGCAGCAATGGTTAACTACAGCAGTGAGTCGGGTCGGATCCGGGGATCCATCCACATCAGGAGCAAATCGGCCAACAAATTGCCCAGAATGAGCATCACGGCCCCCAGCAGAAGCCCCGCCATCACCACATTGATGTCGAAACTTTGAACAGCCTCCAAGAGCAGCTTGCCCAGCCCCGGCCAATTGAAGAAAAACTCGGCAATAAAAGAGCCGCTGAGCAGATTGGCAAACTCAAAGCCCAAGATCGTGATCAAGGGGTTGACGGCGTTGCGCAGCGCGTGCAACCAGATCACCCGCCACTCTGGGATCCCACGGGCCCGCGCCGCCTGGATGTATTCCTGCCGCAGCACATCCAAGAAATTGCCGCGCGTAATCCGCTGCAGCCCGGCAAAGCTGGTGATGCTCAGGGCCAGCGTGGGCAGGAGCAGGTGGCGGCCCAGATCCAGCAACTTTTCCCCCAAACTAAGCTCGGCAAAATAAACACTGGTCATCCCCCCTACCGGCAGCCAGCTCACGTTTTGGGCCACAATTAGCAGCAAAATGGCCAGCACGAAGCTGGGCATGGCCTGGCCCAGGTAGCTGAGCAACTGCAACGCCCGATCCAGGGGGGTGTTCTGCCGCAGCGCCCCCAGGATCCCAAGGGGAATGGCGACCAGCCAAGTCAGCACCACAGAGGACACCGCCAACAGCAAGGTAGCGCCGGCGCGGGAGAGGATGAGCTGTGCTACCGGCACGCGATAGGTGTAGCTCACCCCGAAATCCCCTTGCAGCAGGTTGCCCAGCCAGGTCAAGTACTGCCAAACCAAGGGCTTATCCAACCCCAGCCGCGCTTCCTCTTGGGCAATAAACTCCTGGCTGAAACTGGGATCCGCCCGCAAGGGATCCAAAAAATCTCCGGGGGCCAGCTGCAAGAGCAAAAAGCTGAGCACCGTGATCAACAGCAGCACCGGCACCGCTTGGGTGATCCGCTGCAAAACTAAGGCCAGGGGAGGCCAAAGGTCAAAAGCGCGGGAACGGGAAGGCGGAGAGGAGGTTACAGCCACAGATGCAGATGGATACCTTAAGTGGTGCGCTCTTTGAGTTGGATTCTTGTCGAACTATGCTGACATCCTTGCGGCCAGATTTCCAGTGTGGGGTTTGCCAAGTCGAGCGGCTCTCTTGCAGGGGAATTGAGGGCTCAGGCAGTCCGGCAGACAGAAGCTGAAGCGGTACACTAGTCAGAAGCTTTTTTCATCGAGTCCCGTTGGGAAGACCTCTTGCGAAACCTGTTTCTTACCGGCGCTAGCGGCTGCCTGGGGCACTATGTGTTGGAGCGCCTGGCCCAGCAAAGGGATCCCGAGTTTCCGGAGCGGCCCGCCTACCACCTGTACGTTCTCATCCGCGAGACCAGCCGCCTACGGCTGCCCCTGGAACGACTCCCTGCCCCCATCACCCTAGTACCCGGCGATCTCCTGCGCATCCGGGAACACGCCGCTCTGCTGCGACAGATGGATGGGCTGATCCACATGGCAGCGGCTTGGGGGGATCCCGCCCTGGCTTGGGCCGTGAATGTTACCCACACCCTGGAGCTCTTTCAGTTGTTGGATCCGGAGCGCTGTCAGCAGGTGATCTACTTTTCCACGGCCAGCCTTTTGAACCAGGACCTGGAGCCTTTGGCCATTGCCGGACGGGCCGGCACCGACTACATCCGCAGCAAGTACGAGATGCTGCTGCGGCGGCAGGAAAGCGGCTTCTGGCCGGAGCGCCTGCTCACCCTTTATCCCACCCTGCTCTTTGGCGGCAGCCCCCACCACCCCTACTCCCACATCACTGCCGGCCTCAAGGACGTTCTCCGCTGGCTGGATCTGATCCGCTTTTTGCGGGTGGATGCCAGCTTCCACTTTATCCACGCTGCCGATGTGGCCGAGATGGTCGCCCACTGGGTGGCTCATCCCCCAGGCGCAGGAGATTGGGTGTTGGGCAACTCCCCCTTGTCTTTGGATGAGTGCGTGGAACAGGTGTGTGCCTATTTCAAAAAGCGGATTTATTTCCGCGTGCCCCTGCCTTTGGCTTTGGTTCGCGGCTTGGCCTTCTTGTTTCGGGTGCGGCTTTCCGAGTGGGATGAATATTGTCTGCGCCACCGCCATTTTGTTTACCCGGCCCTTTCTCCAGGAAGCCTGGGTTTGCGCTGCCGGTTTCCCACTTTGGCCTCTCTTTTGGATGCCTACCTTTGAGCTAGACAGGGATCAGCTCCGGGGGGCAGCCGGGTCAACCGCCAAGCCTTGAAGCTGGGCCGCAATGCGCTCGCGGTTGAGGTTTTGCCCAATCAGCACCAGTCGGGTCAAGCGCGGCTCCTGGGGTCGCCAGGGGCGGTCGTAGTAGGTTTCAAATCGGGATCCCACCCCCTGCAGCACCAGGCGCATCGGCTTGTAGGGGACGGCCACAAATCCTTTGATCCGGTAAAGACATTCCTCTTGGGCCAACTGGCGTAGCTGAGCCACCAGGGATCCCGGCTCATAACCTCCCTCCAAGCTGAGGTAGAAAGACTCAAAAGCTTCGTGCTCATGCTCCTCCCCGTGATCGTGGTGGCTGGGGCGGCGCTCCAACTGATCTTCCACCGCCGCATTAAAGCCCAAGAGCACTTCTGGGGGAACCTGCCCCCGCTCACAAGGGAGGATTTGAACCTCAGGGCGCAAGTGGTGCCGCAGCCAGCTTTCCACCCGAGCTTGCTCCTCTTGGGTAATCTGATCCACCTTGGTGAGCACCACCAAATCGGCACAGCTCAACTGATCCTCAAACAATTCCTCAAGCGGAGTCTCATGGTCCAAACTTTCGTCAGCCTGCCGCTGCGCCTCCAGGGCCGCCGGATCCCCCACCAGTTGCCCGGAGGCCAGAGCCTGACCATCCACCACCGTAATCACCGCATCCACCGTGGCGCCTGTACGAATGGTGGGCCAGCGGAAAGCCTGCACGAGCGGCTTGGGCAAGGCCAGTCCTGAGGTTTCAATCAAAATGCAGTCTAGCTCCGCCCGCCGCTGCAACAGAGCTTCCATGGTGGGCAAGAACTCCTCCTGCACCGTGCAGCAGAGACAGCCGTTGGCCAGCTCCAGAATGGGGATGGATCCCTCCCCCTCACACAGTTGGCAATTCCGCAGCAACTCGCCGTCGATGCCCACTTCGCCAAACTCGTTAACCAACACGGCAATGCGGCGGCCCTGGTTGTTGAGCAAAAGGTGACGGATCACCGTGGTCTTGCCGGATCCGAGAAATCCGGTGATGACGGTAACAGGGATCTTGTGCATCTGCTCTGATGACTCAGCGCTCTTCAGTTTCCACCCCAAACTTTCTTTCTGCCAATCCTTGAGGGGGGGATGCCCAAAAAAAGGCCCCCGGCAAGGGGGGCCAAAGGTACATTCCAGAGGGACTTATGCCCTTATCGGATCGGCTTCATCCGGTAAACCGGCTCGTTTTCGCGGCTGATCCCTTTCTCAAAGCCAGCAGCGGCAGCGCGAGCGCGACCGGCATGCCACAGGTGGCCGACAAAGAACAGGAAGCCGAAGATGAAGTTGTGAGCAGCCAACCAGGTGCGCGGGCTGGTGAAG
>NZ_JANSHW010000593.1:0-958 GCF_047461815.1 Synechococcus sp. R6-10 | reverse complement strand
CGGGCCGAGGATAGGCAGATTTTCCTATCCATCGGCTATTCCAGTTGCCACTGGTGTACGGTCATGGAGGGCGAGGCCTTCTCCAACCCTGAAATTGCCGCCTTTTTGAATGCCCATTTTTTGCCCATCAAGGTGGATCGCGAGGAGCGGCCGGATCTCGACAGCATCTACATGCAGGCGTTGCAGCTCATGAGCGGGCAGGGGGGGTGGCCCCTCAATGTTTTCCTCACGCCCGATGACCTGGTGCCCTTTTACGCCGGCACCTATTTTCCCGTAGAGCCCCGCTTTGGCCGCCCGGGGTTTCTGGCCTTGCTGCAGCGCATCCTGCAGTTTTACCGGCAGGAAAAGGAAAAAATAGAGGAGATGAAAGGCCAGATTTTGACGGCTCTGACCACCCTCAGCGACTTAGTGCCGGAAGACCACATTCCCGCCGACCTGCTGCGCTCTGGGATCCCCAAGATCCAGCCTTTGCTCTCCAATGCCGGGGCGGTGCAGCAATTTCCCATGATGCCCTACGCTCAGTTGGTATTGCGTTCGGCCCGCTTCGACCCACCAGAAGGGATCCCCGGCTCGCAGAGCGCTCTGGAACGGGCCAAAGAGCGAGGCATGGCCTTGGTGCTGGGAGGGATCTTTGACCATGTGGCCGGAGGATTTCACCGCTACACTGTGGATCCCACCTGGACGGTGCCCCACTTTGAAAAGATGCTCTACGACAACGGGCAGATCCTGGAGTTTCTCTCCGATCTGTGGGCGCACGGTATCCAAGATCCGGCCATTGAGCGGGCGGTGCGGCTGACGGTGGAGTGGGTGGCGCGAGAGATGACCGCCCCTGCCGGGTATTTCTACGCCGCTCAAGATGCCGACAGCTTTGCCCGGGCAGAGGATCGAGAGCCAGAGGAGGGAGAGTTCTACGTCTGGCGCTGGCAGGAGCTGCAGGAGCTCTTGGGGGAAGAAACCT
>NZ_JANSHW010000592.1:0-673 GCF_047461815.1 Synechococcus sp. R6-10 | reverse complement strand
GCAGGGGCAAGACCCTCGTGGCCGGAGATAGGGGTTTGGGGGGTTCTCGGCAGCGTTCTGACTGGGGCTGCGGCAGCAGGGAGGGGTTGGGAAGGGGTGGCCGGGGGGGGCAATTTGGATGCAGGTGACAGCTCCGCTGCTCGGGTGCTCAGGGATCCGGTTCGCGTTGAGGCTTGTGCTCGCGGGGCGAAGCTGCCCAACATGCCTGCCGGCAAGCCCAAAGCCGTGACACAGAGACAACTGACCAAGCCCATTTTGCGGGCGGGATCCAGTCCCTGTCCAAGCTGTTTCCAATTTCGCATGAGGCCGCGCTCCTCTCCAATCTCGTACAACTTCCAGTGCGACGGTTAAAACAGAAGTTAATGTACCATAGGTTTCTGAATTGACCAGTTTGCACAGTCGGGCACAAAAGCCCAAGTCTTGATAGCATAAGGGGTTTTGGCATTTTGGACTACCGCTCAGCAGGGGTTGACATCGATCTGGGCCAGGCCTTTGTCAGGGGGATCCGCGAGCGCGTTGAACGGATTCAAATTCCGTCCTCAGGTTCTTCAGGAACCTTGGGCGGCATCGGCGGCTTTGCCGGTCTGTTTGAGCTGCCGACGGGGTATCAAGCGCCGGTGTTGGTGGCGGGCACCGATGGGGTGGGGACAAAGCTGGACATTGCCCAGCAGTG
>NZ_JANSHW010000591.1:0-1242 GCF_047461815.1 Synechococcus sp. R6-10 | reverse complement strand
CGGAATGCGCCCCAACCGCGCCCCCAACGGACGCAAAAACTCTGCCTCCAAGCGAGCGATTTTGTCAGGGTTCGACCCGCCCCATTCTTCACCCCAGTCGGTCTGGATAGTCATTTCGGTCGGCACCCCGCACAGCCGCAGCCAACTCACTGCTAAACTCAAAAACGCCATCCCGTGCAGCGTGGAAATCTCACGGCTGAACGCTAAAAGGCGCAGCCGCGTGCGACTTTCAAGGAAAGTCCACTGATAGCGGGGGAGGCGATGCTTGCGCAGGTGATCCCAGCGTTCGGTGCCGAGCGTGCCCTTGTCGTAGATGTCTTTGACATCGGCTTGGATGAGCGTAAACGGTTCTTGGCTCTCCCACGCCCAGTGCGCAGGATAGAAGCGACGGCGTGGCTTGCGCGGGCGCGTGGGTGCTGTGGCGTGGCGTTTCAGGATGTGTCGGATGGTGTTGGGGGAGAGGTGAATGCCGTGTTGGGCGAGGTGTCGGGCAAGACGCTGGCGTCCGTAGTGGGTTTTTTGGTGGAGTTGCAGCACACGCTGCTCTATGTCGGGGTCGGTTTTTCTGGGTTGGCGTTTGGGGGTTTTGGGCAGGTCGTGCAGTCCTTGCTCGCCGTATTGTTGGTAGCGTTTGACCCACTTGCGCACGAGTTGTGGGGAGGTGTGGCATCGTCGTGCGGTTTCGCAGTAGTTTTGGGTCTGTTGGTAGATGTGGACGATGCGTTTGCGTGCTTGGATGGGGTTCATGTGGTATACCTCCTGATAGGTAAGTTCCATCGTTGGCGTGCCTCCTGTTGTGCGCGTTGTCGGAGAGATTCTACAGGAGGTGCGCCTGCTTTTTTCAAGTGTGGGTAGAGAACGGGGAGCAGGGGTGGGTGTAAACGATGTGTTGGCGCGTTTACCCTGAACCCTTGAATTCGCGCCGCCGCGCGCGGGTATAATTAGCTCTGCGCGGGGATCGTAGCTCAGTTGGTCAGAGCGCCTGACTGTGGCTCAGGAGGTCGTGGGTTCAAGTCCCATCGGTCCCCCCAGACGGGCCGTTAGCTCAGTTGGTAGAGCAGCTGACTCTTAATCAGCGGGTCGCAGGTTCGAGTCCTGCACGGCCCACCAATCGTTTGTCGTGCGCCGTTGTGCGGGGTACACTTACGCCGTGAGAATCGAGACCATCATCCCGATTGAGTCGCTCACGCCGCGCCAGATAGTGGCGGAGCTGGATAAGTATATCGTCGGACAAGCCAAAGC
>NZ_JANSHW010000590.1:0-2486 GCF_047461815.1 Synechococcus sp. R6-10 | reverse complement strand
TCGTCTCTTCTGAGACACAGCTGGATCCCAAGTGGCGCTTGGTGTGGGAGCTCGTCAACGGCCGTGCTCAGGCAAGAAACCTGATCTATGCCGACCTGAGCAGGGCCAATTTGAGCCAGGCTGACTTGAGCGGAGTCAAGCTTACAGGGGCGAGCTTGGTGGAGGCTGACCTGAGAGGAACTAACCTCAGCGGGGCAAATTTGAGGTGGGCAGAGTTGGGCAAAGCCAATCTGAGTCAGGCGGACTTGAGAGGCGCCAACCTCAGCCAGACCAATCTGAATAAGGCAAACCTGGAGGGAACCAACCTCTGTGGAGCCAGCCTGATCAAGGCTGAACTGGTCAGGGCCAAACTGGTGGGGGCCAAATTGGTCGGCGCCAAGCTCATTGGAGCCAACTTGAGCAAGGCCAGCTTAGTTGGCACCGACCTGAGGGAGGCTAACCTCATCGGCACCAACCTCAGCGAGGCCAAGCTGGGCAGGTCGGGTTTGAACTTGCTTGATGTCAATGCTCCCAGCCCTCTGCGCTACCTGAGCCAAACGGACTTGAGCGGGGCAGATCTGAGGAAAGCCAACCTGAGCCGGGCAGACCTTAGCCAAGTCAAGCTCATCGGAGCTAACCTAAGCCGAGCTTCCCTAAGCAGAGCCGATCTCAGCGGGGCTGACCTGAGCGCAGCTAGCCTCAACAAGGCCAAGCTAGGAGAAGCCAACCTAACCCAGACCAAGCTGGGCAGAGCCAAGTTACGTAACGCTTACCTCAGCGGTGCCGACCTCAGCGGGGCCAACCTGAGGGGGGCAGATCTGAAATTGGCCAACCTGCGACGCTCTATTCTTTCTCCAGAAACTCAGCTCGATGCCAAGTGGCATCTTGTGTGGGAACTGGTCAATGGTCGGCCCGACAACAGAAACCTGGAGGGAGCCGACTTAAGCGGAGCTAACTTGAACTGGATCGACTTGGGCGGAGTCAAGCTGGTCGGCGCCAATTTAAGCGGGGCCAACCTTATTGGAGCCAATCTCAGCGGGGCCGATCTCAGCCGAGCCAATCTCAGCGGGGCCGATCTCAGTTGGGCTGACCTGAGCTATGCCAACTTGGAAGGCTCCAACCTGGATCATGCCACTGTAGAAGGCGCAAACCTCAAAGGCGCAAGACTTGATTTCAAGTGGAAATGGATCTGGCTGTCCCTCTGGCTTAAAGGTTTGGCGAGCATCTGGTTTGACCACCGCGATGTCCCTCGCCTGCTTCCTCCTGCTACCTCGGATCCCCACCGGCATCCTCTAGCCAAGGGAAACTAATGGTTGGCTCCCTCAATTTCTTTGGTTAGGGCCACGCGGCTTTGTGCCCTAGCAAAACTTTTCAAGCCAAGAGGACTGCTCTAGGATAAAGCATGTTCTTCTGAGGAGAATCCCCACAGTGTCGCACTTCACCAGCATCAAGGTTCAGTTCAAAAATAAAGAGATCCTGAAAGGCGCTTTGGTTGCCCAAGGTCACGAGGTCTTGGAAAACACTTATGTCCGGGGGTATGGAGGGAACCGTGTCCAGGCAGATCTGGTGGTTAGGCGCAGCAACGGCTACGACATTGGCTTTCGCCAACGGGGGGACAGCCTGGAGATGATTGCCGACTTTTGGGGAACGGGAGTCAGCGCTGAGGCTTTCTTAGCGCCAATCCGCCAAGCCTATACCCGCGAGCAGCTTCTTGCGACGGCCGCGGAGAAGGGATTTACGGTAGAGTCGGAATCTGTGGATGAAAAAGGGCAGATCAGGATTGTGTTGGGGCGCTGGGCTTGAGGAGGCATTATGGCGGAATATCAACAGGTTGAATACATCATCGACAAAGATGGCAACGTGATTGAGCGCGTGCTCAATGTCAAAGGCAAGGGCTGCCTTGAACTAACTGAGGAAATAGAAAGGGCATTGGGCACAGTTCAAAAAAGGGAACTGTTGCCTGAATATGACCAGGTACCAGTCATAGAAGAAGATGTCCAGCGTCAGGTGGAGCGTCTATGAATGCCCCAAACCCCTTTCTTGATCCCCTGTCTGGTTTAACCAAAGGGATCCAAAAGACTCTGGCTAGGATTCCATTTTGGAGTCGTAACTCTGAAATGAAAAGTCATGATGCCCTGCTGCGCAATCTCATGCAGGCTGCCGGTATCTCAACCTGGCGAGAGCTTCGACAAAAGGCCAAACTGAGTCGAGGAGCCCTAAATGCCCTGAGAACTGGACAGGCCGAAAAGCTGAAGTTAGCCGATCTCAATCGAGCGGCCAGCATTTTGCAAGTACCCTTGCCGAACCTTATTCAGGATTTTAGCGGAATTGAGCTAGCATCGGAGTCTGTAGAAACGGCTCAGGAATTGCAGCGGCTGCACAAACAGCTAGAACAGCAGGAAGGGCAATTGCGCCATCAAATCCGCGCCGAACTGGTGGAAAAGCTCAAGCCTCTTTTGGTGCAATATCCTACCCTGCAGCAGGTTGTGCAGAGGCGACCGGATTAC
>NZ_JANSHW010000589.1:0-1256 GCF_047461815.1 Synechococcus sp. R6-10 | reverse complement strand
AATCCGTACTGAACATATTATACATTATTTTCAGTATAGTTGAGCTTATTATTGACTAGAGTCATGCTCCCCCAGCTACGCCCTGGATGAGGCGGTGGTGGACTACTATTACCGGGCAGCTCACCAAGCGGGGGCTCAATTTGCCCCCCGTTCTTTTCTCACCGGCAAGCTCAACTTGCCCATCGAAGACGACTTTCGCGTGGTGACCAAGCCCATGGTTCTGGTCTGGGGAGAACAGAACCGCCTCACCGGCCCAGAACAGGCAGAGCGATATCGCACCTTGCGCCCGGAGGTGCCGATATACCGGTTGCCAGGAGCTGCTTTTCCGCACATTGAAGCGCCGCAGACCTTTTTGTCGGTGGCTTTGCGCTTCTTGGCCGAAGCCGATCCTGCCCTGCCGGGATAGACAGATGGGGGATCCCTTTGCCCCTTGGCAGAAAAAAGTGGGAGATTGACGCAAGAAGCAGCCCTGACATCAGGGGGAACGACCGTACTCTCGGCTGACGCGACCACCCCCAGCCACTTCCCTGAGGGGAAAGGGGAGTTGGTACGAGTCCGGCAACTTAAGTGGGCTCCCCGGCCTTATCTTCCCAGGGATCACCATCCACAGGAGTGGAGCTGGAAGGAGGAGGGGCAGGCTCAGAAGGAGGGGCCTCTTCTTTGGCATACTCCTGTTCCCAAGCCGGTTGTTCGGGGGCGGGTGCGGGCTCAGGTGGACGAGGACGCACAGGCTGCGGCTCAGGTTCAGGCTCTTCTTCTGCGTAAACGTCTTCTTCTTCGGCTTCGTATTCCTCGTCGTATTCTTCTTCGTAATCTTCCTCGACGGCGGAACTCTCGACAGCACTGGGCAGGGCAGGAGCAGGGCTAACTCCGGCTTCCCAAGGGGGCTTGCCGATTCCCAGGGTTTCCAAAATCCCCTTGGCCAGTTGGGTTAGGCGGGTCTCAGCGCCATCGGCAACAATAAGGCGATCCCCGCCCACAGAGACAATCTCGTCAGTGGAGAGCAGATAGGTGCTGAGGATAAAGCCAGGTAAAAAGGTGAGGCCAAGGTTGGAGAGCACCAAGCCCGTGATGATGCCGGAGACGGAGTTAAACTCAAAATCCTTAACTTTGCCGAGGCGGATCCCTTCCTCGGTTACCACCTCGCTGCCAACCACGCGACTCAGGCCCTCCAAATCCAAGTTATCGAAAACTTCTTCGCTGGGGACAAGAACTGCATCCTGACCCAACGCTGTTACTTGCCGCAGCTCCATCAA
>NZ_JANSHW010000588.1:0-9100 GCF_047461815.1 Synechococcus sp. R6-10 | reverse complement strand
TTGGCTTGCCAACTGCAGGGCTACCGAAAGCCCGCCCTGTACTGCGAAGCAGTCAGGGTCGGGTAGTTTACACATTTCCTGAGCTTAAGGACTACGTCCCGCTGACGCGAAAAGGACGGGATGCCCCACCGCCCTGTAGAGTAGTGCGTAGTGACTAGTCACTAGCCACTAGCCTTTTTATTGCTTCATGGAGTGGGGTGACGGCTTCGGTTTTGCGTGGGTATGTTGACCCTGCGCATACAGCGCGGGGCTTCTCGGCGGTTTAGCTAAAATAGGCTAGAGAGCAGCTGCAAGACTCCGCAGGGTTGCAAAGCAACACCCCAATGGGGAGATGCCCATCTTCTCATCACCAGAACAAACTCTACCCTGCATCCTTTGAGCGGGCCAACCCAACTGAAGCTGACAACTTGAGCGCATGAAAGCCGTAGTCATGAGTGTGCCCGGCGGGCCAGAGGTTCTGCAGCTCCGAGAAGTACCTGAGCCCCAAATTCGCGGCGAGCGGGAGCTGCGCATCCGTCTGAGGGCAGCCGGCGTCAACCCCATCGACACCAAACTGCGGCAACGGGGCACCTTCTATCCAGAGGAGATGCCCGCCATTTTGGGGTGTGACGGTGCCGGCGTTGTGGAAGCCGTGGGATCCGGAGTTAGGCACTTTGCGGTGGGAGACGAGGTGTACTTCTGCCACGGGGGTCTGGGCAAGCAGGCGGGGAATTACGCCGAGCTGATCGTGGTGGACGAGCGTTTTGTGGCCCCCAAGCCCAGAACTCTGAGCTTTGCAGAAGCTGCCGCTGCCCCGCTGGTGCTGATCACCGCCTGGGAAGCGCTGTACGACCGGGGACGTCTCCAGGCCGGCCAAAGTGTGCTCATCCACGGGGGAGCGGGCGGAGTTGGCCATGTGGCCATTCAACTGGCCCGTCTACGGGGATCCAAAGTGGCCACCACCGTGAGCACCCCGGAAAAGGCGGAGTTTGTCCGTTCCCTAGGCGCCGGCTTGCCCATCTTCTACCGGCAGACAGACTTTGTGCGCGCCGTTTTGGACTGGACAGGGGGAGAGGGGGTGGATCTTGCCCTAGATACCTTGGGCGGCAAGCTATTGGAGCAGACCTTCCCCGCAGTGCGCGTGTACGGAGATATCGTCACCCTGCTGGCCCCGGCCCCAGAGATCGACTGGCGGGTGGCTCGCGACCGCAACTTGCGGGTGGGATTTGAGCTGATGCTCACCCCGATGCTGAAAAGCCTGACCAACGCCCAACAAAATCAGGCGGAAATCCTCAGGCAATGTGCCCGCCTCATCGACCAAGGCCAACTGCGGATCCAGCTCAGCCACACCTTTCCTCTGGCCGAAGCGGCTGCCGCCCACCGGTTGCTGGAGCAGGGATCCGTTCTGGGCAAAATTGCCTTAACCATCCCCGAGTAGGCATGCTGGAGAAAGCCCGTTGAGGATCTGCCCATGGTTGCTCCTCTCACCCCCCACCTGCTGGAGAACGAGAGCTTCTACGAAAATGCCCTCTGCTGGCTAGGGCGACCCCAGACGGCCTATCGACTGTTGAGCGAAGCAGTTTTTCCTGCCATCTCCTCTTGGGTGCGGGGGGAGGTAGATAGCCACTCTTTTAACCACTGGCAACTGGAGGATGTGCGCACCTTTCTGTATCCGGTGGTGGCTCTGGGGGATCAAGAAACTCTTGTTCTCTCCAGTGAAGCCCTGCTCCTCTGCGGCATCGGCAACTATTACAACCCCTGTGACTTGGCCATTGTGGTGTTTGTGCAGCAGCCCCAAGAGCTGTTCAGCCAACTGATGCAGCGCATTCGCCGGGCCGAAGCCACTATCAGCCGCGGGCCAGATGTGCGCATGCTCTCAGAACAGGTGAACCTGGCCAAGCGCGGACAAGACTACATCAACACCAAATATCTGGTCTGGCCCTACGCTCTTTCCGGTGCTGCTCAAGATACGCTAATTCAGCAGGGGATCAGCCTCATCCGTCTTTCCCCCCAAGAAGCCGCCTTGCCCTTTAAGGAATAGGTGGAGGACAATCTGCTCTGTCGGCGGAAGATAGGGATCCCCGTCCAAGCCCTTTTTCCATCTCTATCGTTTTTCATGGTCGATACCCACCTGCCCCCCTTGATCCAAGCGATGCTGGATCCCGCCTTCTACCCTCATCCGGTACAGGATCCCATTCGGCTTATTCAAACCCACATTTCCTATATTCTGCTGACAGGCGACTATGCCTATAAAGTGAAAAAGCCTTTGGACTTTGGCTTTTTGAACTTCACCACCCTGGAGAGGCGGCGCCACTTTTGCCAAGAAGAGCTGCGCATGAACCAGCGCGGTGCTCCCGGCCTTTATCTGCAAGTGTTGCCCATTGTCCAGACCGATGGCCGATTTCAGTTCAACAGCAGCGGCGAGCCCATAGAATACGCTCTGCAAATGCGGCAATTTCCCCAAGAGCAACTGTTCAGCAACCTGTTTGAGCGGGGAGAGCTAACGCCGTCCTTGATGGAGGAGCTGGGGCGGGTGGTGGCGACGTTTCATGCCCAAACCGAGACCAACGACTACATCCGCAGCTTTGGCCGGCCAGAACGGGTGCGAGAAGCCTTTGACGAGAATTACGCCCAAACCCAGCGCTACGTCGGCGGCCCACAAACAGCTCAGCAATATCGAGAAACCCAAGCCTACACCGATCGCTTTTTTGCTGAGCGGCAGGAGCTGTTTCAACAAAGAATAGAACAAAACCGCATTCGTGAATGCCACGGAGACCTGCACCTAGGCAACATCTGTTTTTGGGAAGGGAAGATCCTGCTTTTTGATTGCATCGAGTTTAATGAAGCCTTCCGCTTTGTGGATGTCATGTACGACATATCCTATGGGGTGATGGATTTGGATGCCCGCCATCGCCCCGATCTGGGAAACGCCTATTTGAACACCTACCTGGAAGAAACCGGAGATTGGGAAGGGTTGAAGATCTTGCCTATTTACCTCAATCGGCAGGCCTACGTGCGGGCCAAGGTCACCTCTTTTTTGCTGGAGGATCCCACTGCAGCAGAGGAAGCCAAGGCCACAGCCTTTAGCACCGCCGCCCGCTATTACCGTCTTGCCTGGGAATACACCCTCCCCAAGCGGGGGCAGTTGTTCCTGATGTCGGGATTGTCGGGATCCGGCAAAAGCACGGTAGCCCGCCACTTGGCCCGTCAGCGGGGAGCCATTCACATTCGCTCCGATGCGGTGCGCAAGCATTTGGCCGGGATCCCTCTGCGGCAACGGGGGGGGCCGGAGGTTTATACCCCGGAGATGACCGATAAAACCTACCGCCGCTTGGTGCAGTTGGGAGTAGAGCTGGCCCAGGAAGGCTACACCGTGATTCTGGACGCCAAGTTTGACCGGCAAGCCCTGCGGGGGATGGCCATTGATCAGGCCCAACGCCAAGGGATCCCACTGCGCATCCTCCACTGCTACGCCCCTGAACCTGTTTTGCGGGAGCGCCTGCAACGCCGCAGCCCAGCTCCTCAGCCCCTCTTGGCCCCAGCCGGCTGCATCGATGGAGATCAGCAGCACTCTGCCGACATTGCTGATGCCACCGCCGAGATGCTCTCCCAACAGCAGGCCCACTGGCAGGATTTTTCCGATTCGGAACGGCCTTTTTTAAAGGTTTTGGATACCAGCCAAGATTGGCCATCTCAACTTCAGCAGGTCTAGATCTCGACTCAAACTGCACAAAGTCGAGAGAATTAACATCAGCAAGATGGATTTTGCCGTTTCTGGGTTAGAGAATGGCAGCAGCTTTTTTGGGCAGGGATCCCTTTCCAAAGTAGAGGTCAAAATTGGGTCTAAAGCTCTGTCCTATTGGTACGCAGTTCGCCTCGGCGGGCCATAGACCTGAGAGAGACGGTAGGCTGAGGGGCATGTTGACGTGTCTGTGCAGGCCCACCCTTTTCCCATCCCACTCGACCAGAACTGACCACGTGCAGGAGGATCCCACGGTGAGCGATGTAACTCCAGATGACCTACGCCTGATGCTCCTGTTTGAGGGCTTTCCTCCTGAGAGGCTAGAGCCTCTGGCCGGGCAAATGTCGTTGCGCTCCCACCCAGTCAATCAGGCCATCTTGTTACAAAATGACTGGGGTAACGCCGTTTATTTCATCCTGGAAGGGTGGGTCAAGATTCGCACCCATGATCTCGAAGGCCGGGAGATCACCCTCACCATTCTTGGTCCAGGGGAAATCTTCGGGGAAATGGCTGCTTTGGACGAAGCGCCTCGTTCTACCGACGTTGTAGCCCTAACAGCCACCAAAGTCGGTTGTCTGTCGGCCCAACACTTCCTGGCTTTTTTGGCTTCTGATCCTCAGGCCGGCATCCGCCTTGCTCAGCTCATGTCGCGCCGCTTACGGCAGATCAACCGTCGTCTGCAGTTGCGCGAGGCCAGCAGTACGGCCCGTGTTGCCGATATCCTGCTGTTCTTGGCCGAATCTCGTGGCCGGGTTAGCCGGAGTGGTGTAGAGATCCCCAACTTGCCCCATCGGGAGCTGAGCAGCCTAAGTGGCCTAGCCCGGGAAACGGTCACTCGCGTCCTGTCCAAGCTGGAGCAAGAGGAGCTGATCCGCCGGGATCGCAACCGAGATGTTCTCTGCATCCCCCAGATGGAGGCTTTGGAGAAATTGATTGGCTAAATTGGGGGCGCCACCAGTTGTCAAAACCCCCCTCGACATCGTAAGATAGTAGGTCCAGAGCCGGGATAGCTCAGTTGGTAGAGCAGAGGACTGAAAATCCTCGTGTCACCAGTTCAAGTCTGGTTCCTGGCATCTGGTATGAGTATGCTGGGGCGGGCTTGGGTCAACGACCTAAGCCTTTTTGCTATGTCGGTCTGGGGAGTTCTGCTCTTCTCTCTTCACGTGTATGCACATATAGCCACACAGCTCCGGGACTGAAGAAAATTGTTGTAGGAATCCTCACCTCAAGCATAGGCAAGTTATAATCCCGGCAGCCTCTGTGGAGATTGCTCTCTTATGCCTGTAAAGCTCCTGCCTCAGTGTGAGAACTTGAAAGATCAGGTTGAAGCTATCCTGCAACTCTGGCATCAGGATTCCACTTTTTCAGGCAAGCAAGATACCACTCGGATTCAAGCTTCCCTCAGCAAAGCTATTTCTCCAACCTTCGAGATTGTCTTTGCCGGTGCTTTCAGTGCTGGCAAGTCTATGCTAATCAATGCCCTCTTAGAAAGAGAGCTTCTCTACAGTGCCGAAGGGCACGCCACAGGGACAGAGTGCTACATCGCCTACGCAGAGCCAAATGCGGAGAGGGTAGTGCTCACTTTTCTTAGCGAGCAGGAAGTGCAAGAACAGATGACCGCCTTCTGCGCTTTCCTAAACTTGGCTCCGTCACTCAGCAGGCTGGAAGACACTGCACTGAATCCCCTGAAGGAGCGTGCTGAGGCTATTATTCAGCAGGAGGGAGGCAAAAGCAAGTCAGAGCGGGCGAAGCAGGCGGATGCACTTCGCTTGTTGATTACAGGTTTCCAGCAGAACCGGGACAAAATTCACCCTACCGAGAACAAAGTTTTCTCAATGGAGCAGCTCAACTTCGGCAACTTAAGAGAAGCTGCGGGTTTTGCCCGGCGCGGCGCCAATAGCGCAGTTTTGCGAAAGGTGGAATACTATTGCCACCACCCCTTGCTGGAAGATGGAAACGTTATTGTCGATACTCCTGGGATCGATGCTCCAGTCAAAGCGGATGCAGAGCGTACTTATCGAAAAATTGCCGATCCGGATACGTCCGCAGTTGTTTGCGTTCTCAAGTGTGCTGCAACGGGTGAGCTGACCAAGGAAGAGACAGAGCTTATTGAGCATATTCAAAGTAATGATAGCATCAGGGATCGCGTCTTCTATGTGTTTAACCGGATTGATGAGACTTGGTACAACGCACAACTAAAGCATAGACTAGAAAACATTATCGACCAGCAGTTTCGTCAACTCCGCGTATTTAAGACAAGCGGCCTTCTCGGCTTCTATGGTTCCCAGATCAAGGCAACTACCCCCGAGGATCGATTTGGACTGGATACGATTTTTTCAGAAAGCATCAAAGAATTGGGTGGTGAGGAAGAAACGCCCCAGTTTGTCAGCGAGTTTAACAAGTACTGCACGTCAGGTAGGTTGGTTGGATCCCCGTTCCGCCCTTCTGTACATGGGTACGACACACCCATAAATAACTACGTTCGGATTCTGAGGGAGTGGGGAAAACCTTTGATTGAGTATATGATTAAAGATAGCGGTATTGAAGACTTTCGGGCTGGGATCACTCGTTATTTAACGGAAGAAAAGCGGCCACAGCTATTTTCCGCGCTGGCCGATGATTTGCAACCTCTCTGCATCGAGATGAGGAAGTCCTATCTAGATCTCTACCGAGACATTGATAGCCAGCCCAAAGAGATTGACAGCATGATTTCCTATGAGCTGACGCTGATCAATCAGCAGCTAGCCAGTATTGGCCGAGAGTTTGACGAGCATATCCAGACAGTAGTCAATAAAGTTATTAACGGAGAAAACAAAGAATTTGAGAACGATTTCCATAAATTGAAGACTAGGATGGTACGGAGGCTAGATGAGCTTTTGGATACTTTTTCGTTGGACAATGTTTACAGTCAAGCCGTTCGCATTCGTCCCCGCAACTCCACAGCTCCATTCTTAGCTGTATTGGTCGAAGCCTTTTATTATTTGTCCAACCATCTAGAGGACATCCTGGTAGAATCAGCCAGCACGCTTGTAGAGAACTTCTTTCGTCGCCTTGTTGATGAAGTTCGCAGCTCGAGCTACTACAGGCAGTTGTTTCGCCTACTGGGATCCGATGGGGACTTGGAGAAAAAGCTTCTTTTGGTTAAGGAGGTAACTTTGAGTTCTCTTGTCAATGGTGCCCGAAAAGAGTGCGACCGCTACCTCAGAGAAAGTCCCCGCTTCTACGACGAAGGAACATTCTCGATCTACCAGTTTCGAGAAGTCCTAAAGCAAACCAGCCAATCTTATGACATCTCTGCTATTCGCGACGCAGAGCCTGGAATCCGACAATTACTTAAGCTTGACTTCGAGCCGAAAATTAACCAGACAGTGCGTTCTAGCTTCCGACAAGAGACCAACAATACTCTAAAAACTCAGCTATTGCCGGTTGCCAAGCAAGTAGCCGATGAGATTTTGCAAAAGTACCCAGAAGCAAAGCAGTTCATGGAAGCAACTCTCAGAAAAGAGGCTGAAGAGAAAATTGCGCTTAACCAACAGCGGCTGAAAGAACTGGAGGCAAGCATAGACAAGTACAACCAAGCTGTTTCTGGGATCAACCTCTGCTTGCAAGCTTTGGGCCTCAATCGCGAGATGCTGCCCTTGATTACTCGTCCTGAGCCTTCCTCTGTTGGTGAGTCAGTTCAAATTTTGGCAAGTCTTCCTGAACAGCAAGTAGGTGACAGCAATGCAAGCGAAGCAGTCGCTCTTGGTCGTTCTACACCCATAGACGAGAGTTTTCCAGAGTTGGATAGCATTCTCGATGATTTGAGATAGAGCGGCTTGTCTTTGTTTTTGGCCTTTCACTTGATCCAGATAAAGTCATGGGATCCAAATCGATACCTCTGCAGCAGCACCCAGAAGGGATCCTCTCTGTAAGGGAGAAAACTTTCAAGGTTGCCAACTTGGTCAAAGCAGCCCAAGAGGACTTGACCAAGAAAGAAGAGCTGCATCGCTTGTTCATTGCGGCCTTGAGATCCTCAGGGATCCTGCCGCCGGAAGACTTGCTCAACATTGCCAGTAGCCTTCTTGCTCCCAAGCCAGAAGAAAAATTGTTGCAAGAAGCGAAGTGGTTTGGGCAGGGACTTGCTTGTCAACTCTTGGTGCCGGGCAAGAAGGATTGGGAAAAAGGCAGAGTCAGATTGCGGATCACTGTAGAGTTTGAGCCAGAGGATACAGGCTCAGAGAGCAGCAGCGGATCCCCTCTGGATGACCTTCGCGAAAGTGAGAGCTAGCCTAAGCCAGAGAGACATAGAGGGGGTTGGGCAAGTGTCAAGTAATGATCAATCTCAGGAGTGCTTTGTTGAGCTAGATATTTTCCAAAATACTGTCATTGATATAGGAGGACGCCTAATCTACTCGCAAGAGTTTGCTCAGGTGTACTCAGAGATTGTTTATGAGAGTATCAGATCCTACTTATCCAGCAAACTTAGCGAAAAGGGAGTCTCGATTCTATGGAGCAACTTGAACGGAATAACTAACGTGAAAGGAATTCCTGCTAAACTCTTACGTCCTGGCTCACCGTGGATTGTTGTCTCTATGTCTTGAGGTCGATAAGATGACAAAAACATCCATTAATCTTAGCCAACTGGGAGACGGAGTTATCACTTTTATCAACAAGAACAATAATCAGAAAGTCTACATGATTTCCAAGCTTTGCGATTCTATCAATTCTTATTTCCTGGAGTTTGACCAAATGGGAAGAGAACTAAACAGTCACTTGAGTTCGTCTGAGATACAAACAGATATTCCCTATGAAGATCAGGTTCATTTTTTCCATAAAGGAGTTCCATGCTCGATTCTTTCTCCTAAAACTAACGGTTGGCAGACCGGTAGAGTAAAAGTAAGAGTAGAAGTTACGATTGACTTTTATCCTGACAATCCTGAATTTCTGATAAAAGAACCCGACCAAGAGATATTAGAACCTCTAGATGAAAAGTCTCCACTGGACGATCTTCGCAGTATGGATGAATAACGATGAAAGAAAGAAAATCCGGCGAAAGGATTCTAATTCCAGCAGCCGTGCGGGAGTATGTTTTCCAAAGAGACGGCTTCCGTTGTCGCGGTTGCGGAAAGTCGCCCCCAGAGGTTCAGCTTCAGATCGATCACATCATCCCCATTGCCCAAGGGGGCAGTAACGATATCAGCAATCTGCAAACGTTGTGCAAAACCTGTAACCGACGCAAAAAGGATCGACGGGATCCCCGCTTTCGCCGCCACTTTGACTGGTGAGTTGCGGTGTTTCGCCTACGCTTCTCCCTCTAGAAAAGAGAGGAGAGAGGTCTGCAAAAACAACCTCAGACAATAGGCGGAACGCTCAAAAACGGCATTCGGGTCAGGACTC
>NZ_JANSHW010000587.1:0-503 GCF_047461815.1 Synechococcus sp. R6-10 | reverse complement strand
CCTGTACCGCACGGCGTGCGAGATGGTTGCCATGACCTTCGACAGCGATGTGCACGGCTTCGCGCCTGACCCAAACAACTTGTCGGTCACCGTCTCGTGGAACAACGGCAAGATGCGCATCGCCTCAACGGGCGGGTTCCACTGGATCCTCAACGGCACGGTACCAGGGCTGCTGGAGATGTTGCAGCGCGGCGACCTCGTGGTAATGGATGTCACGGTTGTTTCCCCGCCGCCCGCAGGCTGGGGCAACATGATTATTGCCGTCAACACTGGTCCCGCAGGACAATCGGGCAACTGGAGCCAGATGAGCTACACCGCCGAGATTGCGTCGGGCAACAATACCTTCACGCGCACAATAGCGCTCGACTACCGAGACATCACCTACCACCCGACGCCCGACTACTGCCTGCTCAATCTCGGCATCAACTCGGGCGGTCCGTGGACGATTGAGGTGGACAACATTCGCATCTACCGCAAGGCGGTGGAGGGCGATGTGAACTGCG
>NZ_JANSHW010000586.1:0-1714 GCF_047461815.1 Synechococcus sp. R6-10 | reverse complement strand
TGGCTACCATGTTGGCAGACTCGAAAGTAAACAGAAAGATCAACTGGTAGTAATCCGTACTGAACATATTATTTATACATTATTTTCAGTATAGTTGAGCTTATTATTGACTAGAGTCATGCTCCCATCAACCCAGGGCTTTGTGAGCAATTGTACAAAGCCTAGATATCCTGGCAGCCTCCTTCTGTTTAGTCTGATACAGATGCTCCGGAGAGTGGATGCCCCAGTCAACTCCCCAGGCTCCTACGTCAGCTTGCCAGTTGAGTGTCGGGCCCGGTATTTGGCCCCCGGAGTACCGGAGAGTGCTGGGTTCTCTATGAATGCAAAATGAATGCAAAGGCCGAGAATTACGGCCCATCAAGAAATTAAGGGGCACAGCAGCAACACTTCTCTGGGAGAGGGGCTGGGGCTGATGGTCTGTTGAGAACGGGCTTGGAGTGGATGCACCTGAACTGGATGGATCCAATCCTAACTTGGGACTCTCGAATCGATTACTTGTTGAGAAAGTCCCCCAGATTGAGGATGGTGTTTTGCTCGCTGACGATGGCTTGGATGTCGTCGGGCAAGTTGCGGACATACTCAAGCTGGATGACGTTCGGGTTGCTGCGCAGCGCTTCCCCTTTGAGGGCGATGGCTTGGGCCTCACCGCTGGCTTTGACAATCATTCGTTGTTTGATGAGTTGAGCCTGCTCTACGCGAAACACTTCTCTTTGCTTCTCTTGCTCGGCAATTTGTTTGGCTTCGATGGCCGACTGAAACTCTTTGGAAAATTCCACATTGCGCAAGAGCAAGCTCTGCAGCACCAGCCCTTCTGGCTGCATTAGGCGAGAGAGCTCAGCGGCAATTTGTTCTTGGATTTCAGCTCGTTGCTCAGAATAAACGCCAATGGCCGAATAGCGGGCGATAACATTGCGCACCACGGCTTGGGAGGCGGGGCGAATAATTTTGTTCAGGTAATCGGGGCCTACATTGCGATGGATTTCGGGAACCCGATCCGGATCCAGGCGATAGCGCACCGAAACATCCAGATCCACCCGTTGCCCATCGGCAGTGAGAGCGGTGAGGGTATCGTCGGCTTTGACGCTGCGCTCTTCACTTCGGCTGGTCATGTTGTAGGTTTGGGTGCGCACATCGTAAAGGGTGGGGAACTGCAGCACCGGAATCAGCAGATGGATCCCCTCGCGGCGGGGAGTCATTTCCACTCCCGTGAGGCGGTTGAAGATGACGGCTTCGTAGCCGGGTTGGACAACCAGCAGACAACGGGGCAGGAGGGTCAGCAGCGCCAAAAGCAGGCCCAGCAGAGGCAGAAAGCGCGAAGTCTTGCGGTCAAGACTAAATGGTCTAGGGCGTCGCATGCGCATGGGCAAGGGCTCCGGGATCCAAGAGCTTTTTTATCTTAAGGGGTGTGCTGGCTAGCTCAGCACCCAGCGCTGCAGGGCAATGCCCAGCAGCAGGCCAAGGCCGCCGAAGCGTACCACCTGCCAAAAGGTAGCGGGGACAGGATTAAACACCTCTAGCACATAAGCCTGCAGGCGTTGCTCCAGTTGACTGGCTTCAGCTTGGATTTCGGCCCATTGTTCAGGGGAAAGCTGGGCTATGCGCTCCAATTCTCTGAGGTCGGCAAGACGAGCCTGGAGACTCTGGAGTTTTTCCTGCAGAGCCTCGAGAGGATCAAAGGGATCGGGATTGGCCGTCACGGCTGGGCTTTTGTGGG
>NZ_JANSHW010000585.1:0-2664 GCF_047461815.1 Synechococcus sp. R6-10 | reverse complement strand
GGATCTGGGGCAATTGCGGATGCTGGCCTTGATTGGGGTGGTGTTTTTCTTGGTGCGCGGCGCTTTTCAGTATGGCCAAGACACCCTGATGGCGAGGGCCTCCTTGCAAATGGTTTTGGAATTGCGCCAACAGATTTATGCCCACCTGCAGGCACTGGATGTGGACTATTTTTCCGGCAGCCGCACCGGCGATCTGGTCTATCGCCTCACGGGGGATCTGGATCGGGTGGGAGAGGTGGTGCAACGATTTTTCCATCGCTTCATCCCCAGCGTGCTCACCATCTTGGCGGTGGTGGCCTACCTGTTCTATCTCAACGGCATTCTCACCTTGACCACCTTGCTGATCGCCCCCCTGATGGGAGCCTTGATCAGTTGGTTTGGGGATCGCCTTTTGTTTCGCTCCCGCCTCAACCAAGAGAAGATGTCGGATTTGGCCGCCCTCTTGACTGAAGTGTTTGCTGGCATCAGCCTCACTCGCGCCTTTGCGGCTGAGGACTACGAAATTCGCCGCTTCAGTGCCATTGCCGAAAGCAACCGCCTGGCCCGGTTTCAGACCGAACAGGTGAAAGCCATTCAAGACCCGGTGGTGGGTTTTCTGTACGCCATGAGCGTGTTGGGGGTGTTTTGGGTGGGCGGCTGGCAAATTAGCCAGGGCAACCTGACCGGCAGCCAGTTTCTCGGCTTCATTGCCGGTGTTGCCATGTTGATCGACCCTATTGTTCACATCACCAACAACTACAGCGAGCTGAAACAGGGTGAGGCTTCGGTGGAGCGGATTTTCGAGCTGCTAAACACCCGCTCCCAAATCCGGGAGCTGCCCGGGGCCCGCCCCATGCCTCCCATTCAGGGTTGGGTGGAGTTCGACCAAGTTTCCTTTGCCTACAAACCGGATCAGCCGGTGCTCAAACAGATCAGCTTTCAGGTGTCTCCCGGCGAGATTGTGGCCCTGGTGGGATCCTCCGGCGCCGGCAAATCCACCCTGGTGAGCCTGATTCCCCGCTTTTACGATCCCCAGCAGGGCTGCATCCGCATCGACGGCATCGACATCCGCACCGTCACCCTCAAGAGCCTGCGCCGGCAGATCGGCATTGTGCCGCAGGAGATCACCCTGTTTTCGGGAACCATTGCCAGCAACATCGCCTACGGACAAGAGCATTTTGACCTGGAAGCGGTACGCCAGGCGGCCCAGGTGGCCAACATCGACACCTTTATCGAGAGCTTGCCCGATGGCTACGCCACCCGCGTGGGAGAACGCGGGGTCACCCTCTCCGGTGGACAACGGCAACGGCTGGCCATTGCCCGCGCCGTGTTGCTCAACCCCAAGATCTTGATCCTGGACGAGGCCACCTCGGCTTTGGACAACGAGTCGGAAGCGTTGGTGCAGGAAGCACTGCAACGGCTGATGCAACGCTGTACCGTTTTTGTGATTGCCCACCGCCTCTCGACAGTGCGCACCGCCCACCGCATTTTCGTCTTGGAGCAGGGGCAATTGCTGGAGCAGGGAAATCACCGAGAATTGCTGGGCAAAGGGGGGCGCTACGCCCAGTTTCACCTGCGCCAGTTTCATTGAACCCTTGGCCTCTGGATCTCCTGGATCTCCCATGCCTGCCGGAAGGGCCGGTAAAACTCCGGATCCGCAGGCGCTCCCCCCGGGATCCCACAGATGGCCGCTGCAAATTGCACGGCTCGTTGCACCAGAACTGCCTCCGGCCATCCCCGCAATAGTCCCAGGATGGCTACGGCGCTAAACGCATCTCCCGCCCCCACCGTATCCACCATCTGAGGCGCGGGCACTGGGTCGGCCCGATGGATCTGAGTAGGGGTGATCAGCAGCGCGCCTGCCGCTCCCAAGGTCAGAAATAGACCTTTCAGGTTCAGATGAGCCTGGAGGATCTGTCCTTGCTCCAGCAGGTCTCCAGGAGGGATCCCTTCCAGTTGGGCCACTTGCTCCAGCTCTGCCTGGTTCAGCTTCAGCCAATCACAGGTGCGCAGCATCTCCTGGATGGCGTCTGGATGCCACCAGGGATCCCGCAGGTTGAGATCCAGAAACACGGGACAGCCCAAAGCGGGGATCCCCTCTTGAAAGTGGCGATGGGCTGCCTCCCGGCGGGCTGCCAAGCTGCCCCGGTAGAGCAGGCTGGGCTGGAGAGCTTGCAGAGCCCCGATATCCAACTGGATGTAGTCGTAGGCTTGGTCGGGCAAGATGGCGAAGGTGGGGATCCCTTGCTCATCCAGGGTTACTTGAACCTTGCCGGTGGGGTGAACAGAATCCTGCTGCAGACCCTCCAGGCGCAGCCCCTGCCGTCGCAGTGCCCCCAGCAGCTCTCTGGCGGCCTCGTCTTGGCCAACACGACTGAGCAAGAGGGGATCGGATCCCAGCCCCTTGAGGTTCCAAGCCACATTCAAAGCTGCTCCGCCCAGCACAATCTCTGTGGGGAAGCAGTCGAAAAGCACCTCCCCCAAGATGAGCGGCAAACCCAGGGGCACATGAGAGGGATCCATCTTGAGCACTCAGCTAGAAATCGCAGGAGCCCCGTGCTGTACCGGTAGGATCAGTGTCGAGAGGAAAGTCCGCCTCCATGGTTATAATTGTACTGCGGACACCAGAAACGGTTGTTTAAGGCACTGGTAACGGTCGATTGGGGGTGCTGTAAACCACCCCAG
>NZ_JANSHW010000584.1:0-893 GCF_047461815.1 Synechococcus sp. R6-10 | reverse complement strand
TGGAGTAGATGTCGTGGTGGGGCGGCGGCGAGATCAAGGTCACCCCCGGCTTGGAGCGGCGCAGCTTGGCGATGTAGGGGCTGACCTTTTTGCCCGGCAGTTGCCCGCCCTCGCCCGGCTTGGCCCCCTGGGCAATTTTGATCTCAATTTGCCGCGCGTTGAGCAAATACTCCGGTGTCACGCCAAAGCGGCCCGAGGCCACCTGCTTCACCGCCGAGCTGGCGTTGTCCCCCATGCGCAGCCCCTTCAGGTGGGGAAAGCGGGCCGAGGTGCCATCTGGGCCTACATCGGTGATGGGGAGGTATCGTTCCGGATCTTCCCCGCCTTCACCGGAGTTGGACTTGCCGCCGATGCGGTTCATGGCAATGGCCAGGGTCTCGTGGGCCTCGCGGCTGAGGGCCCCCAAGGACATCCCACCTGTGGCAAAGCGTTTGAAAATCTCCGATGCCGGTTCCACTTCCTCCAGGGGGATGGGATCCCGGTCGCTGCGGAAATCCAGCAGGTCTCGCAACGCGGTGGGGGTGCGGCTGCGCAGGTGCGCCCTGTAGATCTCATAGTGGGCAGGCTGACCCGATTCGATGGCCTTGTGCAGCAGTTTGGCCATTTCTGGACTGTTGATGTGGTATTCGCCTTTGGGCCGCGCCTGGATAAAGCCAAAGTTCTCCAGCTTTTTCGAGGTGAGTTCGGGAAAGGCCCGCTGGTGATTCACCATGCCCTCGCGGGCCAGATCCGCCAGCGTCATGCCTCCCACCCGCGACACCGTGCCGCGGAAGGCCAGATCGATCACCTCTTGGCTCAGGCCAATGGCCTCGAAAATCTGCGCCCCGTGGTAGCTGGAGAGCAGAGAAATGCCCATTTTGGAAAGAATCTTGAGCAGCCCTGCCTCAATGGCG
>NZ_JANSHW010000583.1:0-2788 GCF_047461815.1 Synechococcus sp. R6-10 | reverse complement strand
CTTTTGCCAAACCGCCTAAAGCTCAGTAAATTCAGCAAAGTTCAGGGTTTTGGGGGTTAGAGGCATGCTCTCCTAGCTTATCGCTTCCGCTGGGGGAGTGTCGCCTGCTGGGATCCCTTTCTGAACCACCGAGAGCCAATCATAATAGAGCTGCGCAACCTGGCACTCAACCCCGCTTCAGAGGTGCTGACATGCTCCCCTACACCCAGATTGTCGCCCACCGTGGGGAGCACACCCACGCCGAGGAAAACACGTTGGCCGCTTTTGCTGCCGCTATTGAGGTGGGGGCCGAGCAAATTGAGCTGGATGTGCGCTGTAGCCGAGATGGGATCCCACTGGTTGTTCACGATGCCGATTTGGATGGACAGCCTTTGGCCGCATTAACTTGGGCCGAGATTCGGGCCCGCAAACCCACGATTCCCACTCTTGAAGAGACCCTGTCACATATCAAGGGCAAAATCACCCTCGATATCGAACTCAAAGAAGCAGGCTATGAGGAACAAGTCCTTGCCCTCGTTAGCGATATTTTGACCCCCGAAGAATTTGTGATCACCTCTTTTTTGCCTCAGGTGGTGCAGCGGGTTAAAACGCTTTTGTCCCCGCAACCCAAGGTTGGCCTGTTGATCGAGGCAAAGGCTGAGGAGCAAGCCAAGGGATCTTTACTTACCCGTTGCCGGGAGTTGGGAGCGGATTTTCTGGCCCCCCACTACAGTTGGGTGAACTTGCAGTTCTTGGCTGAAGCTGAACAGGCCGGGATCCCTCTGTACGTTTGGACGGTGAACGATCCTGAAGTGATGAAGTTGTGCTTGCAGCCATTTGCCGGCTCAGTAGGACAAAATCCCGTTGTTCAAGGGTTGATTACCGACCGTCCCCAATTGGCTTTGCAAATTCGCGCCCACCTTTTGGCAGGAGTAGAGGGGGCAAAACCCTAGACCATGGGCACAAACTGCACCGGAAAAGCCCCTTTTTGAACCCATCCTTGGGCTGTTTTGCAGAGGATCAGCAAGGACTGGGATCCCTGGGCACCGGAGTCCGAAGGGCTTTCTCCCACCGGCACCACCAAGGTGCCCCCCACCGCCAGTTGATCCAGCAGCACCATGGGCACAGTTGGGGGCGCTGCCGTCACCAGAATGGCATCGTAGGGAGCATGCTCTGGCCAACCTTGGTAGCCATCCCCCTGACGCACTTCCACGTTGCGATAGCCCAGGGCAGCGAGGGTTTGTTGAGCTTGAGCAGCCAATGGGGACAGACGCTCCAGGCTATACACTTGCCGGGCCAGCTCTGCCAAAACGGCCGCCTGATAGCCGGAGCCGGTGCCGATTTCCAACACCACCGATTCAGGCGTGAGGCGAGCAGCTTCTGTCATAAAAGCAACAATATAGGGCTGAGAAATGGTCTGGCCATAGCCGATGGGCAGAGGGCAATCCCTGTAGGCCCGATCCCGCAGATCAGAGGGGACAAAAAGGTGACGCGGCACTTTTCCCATGGCTTCCAGTACCCGTGGATCTCGGATCCCTCGTTTGATGAGCTGTTTCTTGACCATCTGCTCCCGTTGGGAAGCAAAGGGATCCGCAGCGTCGGGGGACTCTGGGATCCCAGCTGGAGAGCGAGAAGAATGTCTCCACCGGAAGGATGAGAATGGGTTAATCACCGGCATACAACCTCCAGGAACGATGAGCCGCTCAGATCTTTCTCCGCTGCAACTGCTGGGCCGTCGAGCTTGGGGCTATGGATTCCACTCTCCCTCTTCCCCCCTGAGAAGGAAGGACTGGAGACGCTTGCTGCACGTGACATGAAGAGGATGAGTTAACCCAATTTCTCGCGTTGCAAGGGGGGCAGGGGTGAGGGAAAAAGCGCCTGGAGAGCTCTACCCCGATCCTGGCTCACCTTCGGCAAGACTTCACCGCTTGATGAAGAGATTGTTGCTGAATGGGAGGATGAAAAAACGGGATCCCCAAGATCCCCTACCTTGATTCTGCTGGGCTTTCTTGAACTTCGTTGGAGCCTCAGGTAAAGCTTACAGCCGGGATCCCCATGGGAGATATGGGATCCGGTTTGATCAAAATTGTAAAGTTTTGTGCGCAATCTGCCGGGGCGAGCAATCACCACCCTGGTTCTGCCAGCGCAAGATTTTATAGTGTTGATCCCTACCTTTTCCCCGCAAGGGGAAGATGGTGAATGGGGTGACAGGCTGGGAACTGTCCTAGCGACACCTGGGGAGAGAGGCTGGGTTTAATAGACTGTAAACGTAATTTACGGTACAGACTATGACAACTGCTGCCGCTTCTGCTACTCCCACTGCCCCTGAGACGACGCTGCTGAACGTTTGGCAAGTGCTGGCGGAAGAGTTTGCCGGTCAGGTTGCCCTACGGGATCCCCACGCGCAGCCAGTTTTCGAGATGTCTTATGGAGAGCTGTTTCGCCGCATTCAAACCCTGGCGGCTGGCCTGCAGGCTTTGGGCATTTGCCCGGGGGATCGGGTGGCCATTTTTGCCGATAACTCCCCCCGCTGGCTGATGGCCGATCTGGCCACGATGTTCACGGGAGCTGTGAATGTGCCCCGCAGCGCTGTGGCGGATCCCAGTGAGCTGGGCTACATCTTGCGCCACTCCGGTAGCACGGCCCTGATTGCTCAGGATCTGAAGACCCTGAGGCGGATCCGGCCGGATGTGCAGGAGCTGGGCCTGGAACGGCTGCTGTTGCTTTCCGATGAGCAGGAAGCAGGGGTGCTGAACTTTTCCCAATGGCTGCAAAAGGGTCGGGAACACACCTACCAACCCCCAAAGCT
>NZ_JANSHW010000582.1:0-632 GCF_047461815.1 Synechococcus sp. R6-10 | reverse complement strand
AGCACGAGGACGGCGGTACGGTTGCTCGCGGCTTCAAAGGGTTGCAGTTCGACCATATCGTCCACATGGAGCACCTTCAGGGGGCGTTTTTGCTTGTTTTGTTCGGGCAGTTCGAATCGGCGGAAGCCTGCGCCCGCGGCGGTTTTGAACACGCTTTGGGTAATCACGAAGCCCAGCTTGCCTCCCTCTTTGAGCAGGGCGTCCGCAACGACATAGGTCATTAGCGTCGCGATGTCCACTTTGACCGCGCCGAGGCGCGGGCGTCCACCCTTGTAGGTTCCCGCGAGTTGATAGCGTTCCCAGAGGTGTTTCGTGTCCTCCCGATAGGAGTCGGGCAGGTGTTCCCAGTTAATCCATGGCGGGTTGCCGACGATGTAGTCGAACTGCCCGACGGTGAGGGGTGCGAAGTTGTTTTTGAGCAGGCGCGCCCAGAGTCCGTTCATGCCCTGCCGGTGCAGGGTGTGCAGCCTGTCGTACACCGTTTTCACGCGGTTGGCAGCGTGCCCGTCCCAGCCTTCAGGGGCAAGTTCCTTTTCGACGCGCTGCACGAAAGCATCTGGGAGGGTGTCGCTGTTCACGCATGCCTCCAGCAGGTCGCAGAACCGATCGAAGACGCCGATACGGCACAAAGC
>NZ_JANSHW010000581.1:0-1025 GCF_047461815.1 Synechococcus sp. R6-10 | reverse complement strand
GGCAGAGGTCGCCGCCACCGGTCAACACCAGGCCATCCACCCAAGACAGCAAAACTTGGGGCTCGCTTTCGCCTGGGGGAAAAAGAACAGGGATCCCTCCGGCAGCACGAATGGCATCCACATAGCGGCCTGGCGCTACAAAGTCTCCCTCGTCATTGCGGTTGCGGGTGGTAACGCCGATGAGCGGTCGATTTGAAAAAGGGGATGTCCGATTCATCCTTCTACGATAACCTTATTTCCCGATGTTGATGGTGCTATGCCTACGGCAGAGGAACCGCACCACTGTCCTGAGCAGAAAAATCCAAAGTTTTCCCCCGCGATAGGAGTTAAATCTCGTTGTTGCGCAACGCTAACGCAAAGGGATCCCAGAAATCGCCGAAGCCATTAACCTTTCCCAAGGAAATAGCGGCGGCTGATCCCTTGGGCCAGCAAGACGAACAACACCAGGGATCCCTGAATCACACCGGCCAAAGAAGACTCCAATTGCAAAGAGAGAGGCAGTTGCAAGCTGCCGATGTTAAGACTGCTGAAGAAAAAGGCAATCGGCAAAATCAGCAGGGGGTTAAAGCCTGCCAGCATCACCACCAACAAGGCCAGAAAGCCCAAATTGCTGGAGATATTGGGGATGAGGCGATGGAACAGAGCCAACACCTGCAAGGCGCCCGCCAGCCCTGCTAAGCCCCCACAGCAGGCAAATGCCATGAGCAACCTGCGGGTAGCCGGGATCCCCAACCGGAAAGCAGCTACAGGGTTTTTCCCCACCGCCCGCAACTGCAGGCCGAAGCGAGTGTTGCCCACCACCAGCACCGTCAGGGCCAAAGCCAACAGGGCCAGCAGCAACGCCACCGGACTGGCCTCTGACCGCCCCCAGGTGGGCAACCACAGACGGGGATCCAACACTTCCGTCCCGCTCATGGAAGCCACCCCCGGCCTTTTCCAAGGGCCGAAGATCAGGTAGAGCACCCAACCTTGGGCAACAAAATTCAGCCCCAGCCCAGCGAAGATCTCGTTGACCCGCCCCCACA
>NZ_JANSHW010000580.1:0-1513 GCF_047461815.1 Synechococcus sp. R6-10 | reverse complement strand
AGAAAAATAAGGAGCTGGAGCAGGCCCGTGCCCAAGCGGAATCGGCCAACCAACTGAAAAGCCGATTCCTGGCCAACACCTCCCACGAGCTGCGCACCCCCCTAAACGGGATCATCGGCTTTATCAAGCTGGTGCTGGACGGGATGGCCGAAAACCGCGAAGAGGAGCTGGACTTCTTGCAGGAGGCCTATCGCTCTGCCCTGCACCTGCTGGCCCTAATCAACGATGTGCTGGATATCGCCAAGATCGAGGCGGGCAAAATGCAGTTGGAGTTCCAGCCCTGCGACCTGCGAGCTTTGTTTAAGGATGTGGAGGCCAAGACTAGCCTGCAGGCCAGCCAAAAGGGCCTACAACTGAGCTTCCACCTGCCCAACACCTCGGATCAGATTTTGCTCTTGGGCGATTACCAACGCCTGTTGCAGGTCATGCTCAATTTGGTGGGGAATGCCATCAAGTTTACCCCCAAAGGCTCAGTAACCGTGCGGGCGGATATCCTGCCCGGCAATCCGGGGTTGGCCCGCATCCGCGTCATCGACACCGGGATCGGGGTATCGCTGGAAAAGCAGCAAAAACTGTTTCAGGCCTTCACACAGGTGGATGGTTCCACCACCCGCCAATATGGAGGAACCGGCTTGGGCCTGGCCATCAGCCAACGCCTGGTGGAGGCGATGGGAGGGGAAATCAATTTCTACAGCCTGGGCGAAGGGCTGGGATCCACCGTCACCTTTACGGTGCCCCTCTACCGCAAGCCGCTCCTGAGCGGGGATCCGAACCCAGAGGCAATCCCTGTCAAGCCAGAGAAACCTGAGGATGCGGATCCCACCTTGATTTCTGTTCCCAACTCAGCCAAGCGATGACCCACCCGGCCATTTCTCCTTCAACCGCTCTGGGTACCTCTCGGTTGCGGCGCAGCACTGCGCGAACATTCCCCCATGCCCTATCCTCGTAAACGGTTTGGTCAGCATTGGCTCAAGGATCCCGCTGTTCACGAGGCGATTTTGCGGGCTGCCCAGTTGAATGATCTGGAGAGAGGGGCGGATCCCACTTGGGTGCTGGAGATCGGCCCCGGCACCGGCCAACTGACGCGGCGATTGCTGGCCCAGGGTGTCCAGGTGGTGGCGGTGGAGATCGACCGGGATCTGTGCCGACTGCTGCGAAAGCGCTTCGCCGACCAGCCCCGCTTCCACCTGGTGGAAGGGGATTTTCTTCGCCTGCCGTTGCCTCCTCAACCCCGCCTGCTGGTGGCCAACATTCCCTACAACCTCACCGGATCCATCCTGGAAAAGGTACTGGGATCCCCGGCCCAGCCGGTTCGGCAGTTCGAGCGCATTGTCCTTCTGGTGCAAAAAGAGCTGGCCGAGCGCTTGCAGGCCGGCCCCGGCAGCAAAGCCTATGGTGCTCTGAGCCTGCGGACGCAGTATTTGGCCGATTGCGAGCTGATCTGCAGGGTGCCCCCCACCGCTTTCAAGCCAGCCCCCAAGGTGGAATCTGCTGTGATTCGCCTCACCCCCCG